>JAAYJV010000128.1 GCA_012522755.1 Candidatus Hydrogenedens sp. | reverse complement strand
GTAAACTCTGAGTCTTTGTTCTCCCGTCAAATGTATACATAAGTCATGGTCTTTTCCCGGGTGTCCTGCCAATGTGGAAATTGGCGTTCCCAGGCTGCGCGACCCAAGGTCTTTAATTTATCAGTGTTAATCAGTGGTCTCTGGGGAGTCGGTCGGATGTGGGAGGGGCGGAGACATGTCTTGGGATGCAAAAGAGACTTCAGGGAGACACATAAGCCTCTTCCTCTCATTTTTTTTCGCGGTTAAAAAGTCATCCCTTTTCTCTGTGATCCTCGGTGCTCTCTGTGTCTCCGTCGTGAAAAAAAGAAAAATCCATGTGCTTTCGCGTCTTCCACGCTTAAAGCCCAAATTCACTCATCGCTGTCACGGCCCCACAGACTTGTGGACCAGCTGCTGGATCCCGAAGAAAAAGAACTCGACGAAGAACTGGAGTTATATCCAAAGCTCCCCGTAGAGGATGATGTCGAAGGCTTTGAACTCGATCCGAAGCTGCTGCTACTGCTGCCGAAGGTGGAACCCGTGGAAGTGCTTGTGGAAGAACTTGAATTAAACCCATAGTTCCTCGTGGAAGAACTCGTCGAAGAGCTCGAATTAAACCCATAGCTCCCAGTGGAAGAAGAACTCGTCGAAGGCTTTGAATTAAACCCATACCCACCCGTGGAGATGCTCGTTGACGATGACGGAGATGATGAAGACTTTTTGTCCTGGTCATCATTCTGATAGGCACTTCGATAACCGTAGGTTCTTTTCCCTGATTGCAGGTTATGGCGATCTTCCGAACCGTCAGGATTTCGATAACCGTAGGTCATCCCCGACTTGTTGCTGATGGTATCCTGCGAACCATCGGAGTTACGGAAACCAAAAGTGTGTTCCCCGGTTCTTGGGGTGATGGTATCCTGCGAACCATCGGAATTTCGGTAGCCGAAGGTCATCCCCGATTTGGTACTGATGCTGTCCTGTGACCCATCAGAATTACGGAAACCAAAGCTATGTTCTCCCGTCGTCATATTATGAGAATCGTAAGAACCATCGCTGTTCCGATAATAAAAGATCGTCTCATGACCGCTGTCAGAATCGTCCGCCCACACAACACCCATGCAGAGAAGCAAAACAGGAAAAAACAGAAAAAAGAAGTGTTTCATCATAAGCCCCTTTCGCTTGAAACAAAGTCACAGTCTCACTGTGCCCGACAAAGCACCTTATATAAACAGTATAGCATAATAGGGCCAGCGGCACAGGGAATAGGTGATAGGGGATAGGGGATAGGAACGTGGTTCAGGTAGGGGCACGGCATGCCGTGCCCATGACGGTTCAAATCGCATCCGGCAGGTAGGGGCACGGCACGCCGTGCCCATGATGGTCCCAATCGCATCCGGCAGGTAGGGGCACGGCATGCCGTGCCCATGATGGTCCCAATCGCATCCGGCAGGTAGGGGCACGGCATGCCGTGCCCATGATGGTTCATATCGCATCCGGCGGTAGAGGCACGGCACGCCGTGCCCATGACGGTCCCAATCGCATCCGGCGGTAGGGGCACGGCATGCCGTGCCCACAAGCTTATTCTTTTTCGAAGCCGTGAGTGCCGAACTTGAGGGTACGCGCATTTTCGGTCACGGTACGTATGGTATGTTCTGACGCGCCATCGGGTAGTTCAGCCGTAATCTCCAGGGTAACAGTTACCTTTGCACCTGGATGTGCAGCCAGATAAGCGATGACTTCCTCACTGATCTTTCCGGCATCTCTACCGGTTCTTTCCGCATCGATTTCCACAGTACCATGAAAGCGTTTCATCTGCTTTTCTTCGGGCACAACAGGGGTTGCCATTGTCGCCGTTCCTGCAGCAGGGCCTTCTTCCAGAGCGATGCTCATTTGTTCAGGGGAAGATGGATCCTCAAGGAGTTCAGTCTCACCTTCTTCCGTTGCTTCCGGTACTGTCTCCGCCTCTATCTGTTGGTCAGCAACATCAGGCTTGACCAGCAACCCGGGATCATCAGGAGCTATAAAGAGTGACTTCATGCAGCTAAGTCCGTTGTAGCGTTCTTTCTCTTCATCAAAGCCTTCCGCATAAGCGAAGCTTTCCGTCCGCCAGGTCGTGAGTGCCAACCCGCTGATAATGGCACCGACAAGCACATCCGGATCAGTGATACGGGGCAGGTAGTTATAGCGCGCGAAATAGTCCACCAGTTGACGGATAGCCACATGGTTACCCTGCCACAGCGGCACCTCATCCATATATTTACGCAACACAGTACCACCCAGCTTATTCACCAACAGCTCCAGGCCTGCAAGTCTTTTCGAAGCACGTTGCGCGAGTGGATCGGATCCACTCAAAGAATAAGACTCCCATTTCACAGGATCTCTTGCCGTGATTTGGGTCGGCACAAGGAGCCACTTATAGCACTCCGGCAGGCGCGCCTGAATGCTAATATCCGCCTCCTCCAACTGCTTCTCTGCTTGCTTCAACTGTTGCTGTGTTAAATTATGCTTATCCTTTTCATCCAGGATAGAGCGCCACGCTTCATAATGACAAATGGCAGTTTCCAAGGCATTGAGCCGCGTCTTATCGGCCGCCATAAACACCAGGGTGTTTTGAAAGAGCCGCGGCCCGGTTCCTCGCGAATCAAGAATCTTTTTAGCCGCCTCTTCAGCGGGACTTCCTGCAGCTCTGCTGAAGGTGATATCGGGCGGCAGTACAACGAGCCTGGCGTCCAACTCATCAGGCACATCTTCTCCAGACATTGGCGCCGGATAAACAGCTCTGAAGCCTCCTTTATTCTGCAGGGCAACACGCAAGCGTTCGATGATCTTATCATGAACCCGCCGCTGCTGACCCGCGATCTGTTCCGCCTTATCACGTGCCAGCTTTGCCACAGTAGGCAGCGTCGCATACCAATAGCGTCCACCATCATGGTAGAGATAGGTTGCCCGTTGCGACAGATAACGCAGGGCATCGCCGAAGACACTGGAACTTTCACCGGGCACCACACAGCCCAACCTGATGGACTGATCACCAATCCCCTGATGAGTAGCCCCTGCTGTAGGTGCTGACCCCAGATAAATGGTCCGCGCCACCCGTCGTGTTGCAAAATACTTGCCGAGATTACTTTGTTCAGTGTCTATCTTTACGGGAAGGGAATTAGGCCCGTCCACATCCCTCTCTATGACAGGCTGCCAGTTATCATCGAGATAGCGCGTCAACTCATAACGCACCTTCGCGTTATCAATGGGAATAGACGACGGCATGATGAGTGGCGCCTTGTCCCCGGCAATCCAGAGTTCATGAATCACTGTAGCCATGAGACGCAGCACGCCTCGGGTCCGTTGAAACTTGACCAGCCCCGACCAACCGCCATAGAGCTGATCAAAGACCTCCGGATGAATGGGATAAGCCGCTCTGATACGCTTCTCATAATCCAGTTTCGAGCACTCAGAGGGAAAAGCATTTCTCTGTGCATCATAGAGATCGGAAAATGCCCGCGCTGTAAGATCCCGCTCCTTATAGGAGTCTTCTCCTGCCAACGCTTCAAAGAGCCGTCGGCGGACAATCTCAAAACTTTCCTCCGCCGTGGCAGGCCTCCAGGAAGAATCTATGCGGCCCACTACATTGCCCAGTCTGTCCAGAGCGTCCCGTCCCCGCACTCCGCCCACTTCCGCATCAAAAGCGCGGTCAGAGACGGATGAGACCGTATCAGAAGCAGGAAGAGAAACCACCAGGAGGCATTGTTTCGCCGCCTTGGCAGATTCTGTCAAAGCCTGGGCAAAGCTGAACTGGGTTTCAAAGCTGCCCCCAGGCAGATCACTCTCATCGTGAAGCTGTCGGGCATAGGCTACCCACTCATCAATAAGAATCATACAAGGGCCGAAGCGTTCAAAAAGTTCTCTCAAAGCATCCCCGGGACTGGTCGCTCTCGCGTCATCCTGAGCGATAAGCTCAAAAGCCTCTTTGCCTCCCAGCTGCCAGGCCAGCTCGCCCCACAAGGTTCGCACCTCTGTACCATCTTCTTTGATGGACGGATTTCCCGGACTGATCTTCGTACCCACCAGAACCACCCGTTTTACCTCAGGGATCGTCTCAAGCTTTTCTTCTTTCGCCAGCTCTTCAATGCCGCTCAACTCCGTAAGGGGCGTACCGGAAAAAAGATGATACAAAGCCAGCATGGAGTGGGTTTTCCCACCGCCGAAATTGGTCTGCAACTGAATAACAGGATCCCCTTCATTCCCTGTGAGCCGTTTCACGCCACTGGTGAGCAATTCTTTGAGGCTTGCCGTCAGATAGGTGCGCCGGAAAAACTCCGCTGGATCCTGATACTCATCACTACCCTTGCCCAGATGAACCTGCCAGAGATCAGCCGCAAACTCCGCCTGTTGAAAGGCCCCTTCCTGCACATCGTGATGAGGCGTAATCACCTCACGCCACGGCTTGATGGAATCCCCACTGGTAACTTCAATAAGCGAACCGCCCCGACGATGCTTCACATTGCTCGTATGCTGTTCCCAGGAAGTGCGTCGCAGTGCCATCTTCAGGTCACGCACCTCCTCCGCCTGAGAAGCGGAGATCGCTGTGAGCAACCGCTCAGCAGAATCCAGCGCACGTTCTGCATCATCACTGGAAAAAGATTCCTGATGAGCCCACTCATTACGTGCTGTTCGAAGTTCAGATACGTAACTCCGTTCTGCATGATCCAGTGTGAGGCGAAAAATCTCATTCCATAAGTCCCACATGAAAACGAGCAGTAAAGCCACATCCCAGCTTAAAATATCCTTATTCCGCATCCTGGGATCATCCATAAAGTATTGAACAGACCGATGGGCGGGAGTTCCTTCTTTTGCACGAGCACGTACCTCCCTCTCAACAAAAGGGGCCAGCCCTTCCTGAAGCAGCGCCATTGCCTTGCCTACACGTTCATGATTCGTCATTGCTACAAGATTCTCCCATATGTAATTTCAAAGCATCGCCAAAGGCTCGTATCCATTGTACTACTATACAAGCACGGTAGGGGCACGGCATGCCGTGCCCACAAACATAACAAACAACCTTGGGACACCGCAAAACATTTGGACAATATGTTACCGTAACGCCATTGGGCATTACGTGGTGCGATATGAACCATCATGGGGGCACGGCATGCCGTGCCCACAAACATAACAAACAACCTTGGGACACCGCAAAACATTTGGACAATATGTTACC
>JAAYJV010000127.1 GCA_012522755.1 Candidatus Hydrogenedens sp. | reverse complement strand
CCTCGGGTGCATAAAGAAAGAGATAGTCAAAACAAGATATCAAGCCGCAACCAAGTCAATATCTTTCCCCGGGGCATCATACGCTGTCTGCCAATGTGGACATTGGCGCTCCCAGGTGCGCGACTCATGGTCATCAGTCCTATCCCCTATTCCCTATCCCCTATCACCTATCCCCTATCACCTATTCCCCGGTTCAACTTGACTTTTGAGCTTGTATCAGGCACAATGCGACTTTCCTCATTTCTTTGCCAATCGGGGTGTTTTATGTCTGTTTTTTCCAAATCTTTACTGGCCTCATTGAATCCGCCGCAGCATGAAGCGGTCACAACTGTTGATGGTCCTGTGCTTGTCCTGGCCGGTGCGGGCAGCGGTAAAACCCGTGTTATCACGACACGCATCGCCTATCTCATAAAAGCGCTGGGCCAGCCTCCCGAATCCATTCTGGCTGTGACCTTCACGAACAAGGCTGCGGAGGAAATGCGTATCCGAGTCTCGGAGCTGGTGGGAGATGCCCGGGCGAAGAAAGTGACCATCTCCACCTTTCATTCCTTTTGTCTTCAGGTATTGCGCCGTGATATCGGTCATCTGGGACGGCGTCGCAACTTCACCATTTACGGCGAAAATGATGCCCGTATTCTTCTGCGCCGTGTGACTGATGAGCTGGGCGTGGAGGGTGGCCAACGCTTCAGCCCGGCAAGATTCCATCAGGCCATCAGCCTCCGTAAAAACTCAGCCGGTAAAGCTGTTCCCGTGAAAGGCGCTGTAAAAGCATCGGCTGCTGAAGAAAAATATCAAAGCCATCTCGGGGAAGTCTATGGCAAGTACCAGTCCGCTTTGCATGCGGCCAACAGTCTGGATTTTGATGACCTCCTGCTTTTCACCCATGAACTGTGGCAAAAGCATCCGGAAGTATTGGAAAGGGTGCAGCAAATCTACCGTTATGTCATGGTGGACGAGTATCAGGATACCAACAGGCTGCAATATGATCTTCTGCACATGCTCACGACCGGGCATCGCAATCTTTGTGTCGTGGGCGATGACGACCAGAGCATTTACAGCTGGCGCGGAGCGGCGCCGCGCAATATTCTGGATTTTGAAAAAGACTACCCCGAAGCGCGGATTATCGCTCTGGAGCAGAATTACCGATCCACAGGGAGCATTCTCGCTGCGGCCAATGAGGTGATCAAGAACAATCTGGAACGGCGCTCGAAAGTCTTGTGGACCGCTCAGGATCAGGGCCGTCGCTGCGATCTCTTCATTGTGGGCGATGAAGAGGACGAAGCCCGTCAGGCCGTCAAATGGCTGGAACATATTGTCCGCCGTACCAAAGCGACGTGGAGAGATTTCGCAATCCTTTACCGCTCCAATATTCAGTCACGGCCTTTTGAACTGGCCTTGCGGCATGAGGGAATCCCCTATAAGGTAGTGGGCGGTCAGGATTTTTTTGAACGTGCTGAGATCAAAGATATCCTGAGTTATTTGAAACTGATGGCCAATCCCAGAGATGAGGCCGCCTTTCTGCGTATTGTGAACATGCCCCGCCGGGGGATTGGCGATGCTCTGCTGCATCAGGCCCACGACCTCTGTCGCGAAGAGGGTTGTACTCTGTCCAAAGCGCTTTTCCTTCTCTATGAACGGGGCCGGACGCCTACACGCAGCGAAGGAGGGATCATCCGTTTCCTGCGGCTCCTTCAGGAATTCCGGAAGCGATACAAAGAAAATGGCCGTGCCTTGAGAGAGACGACAGAAGCCCTCATCCGTGCCATTGATTACAGGGGCGAGGTGGAACGGGTCAGCAAAACGCCCGAGCAGGCCCAGGCCCGGCTGCAAAATCTGGATGTGGTACTGCAGGCCTTGTCGCGCTATACGGAAGAAGCGGAATGGCCGACCCTCTCCGGATTTCTCGATGAAACCCATTTGAACAATGATTCGCTGGAAGAGAAAAAGGACTTTGACGATGACAACCGGGTTCATCTCATGACCATTCACAGCGCCAAGGGACTGGAATTTCCCTTTGTGTTCATCACCGGTATGGAAGATGGAATGCTGCCTCATGAACAAAGCATGAAAGAAGGGGGAGTGGAAGAGGAACGCCGTCTCTTTTATGTGGCATTGACCCGGGGCCGCCGTCATGTAAGCCTTTTTCAGGCACTGTCCCGGGCACGCCACGGCAAAGAACGGGATTGCAAGCCCAGCCGTTTTCTGACAGAGATCCCGCCGGAATTGATGCGCATCCACAGCTGTGCCGCTCCCCAGCTGATGAGTAGGGAATAGGTGATAGGTGATAGGGAATAGGTGATAGGGAATAGGACTGATGACCATGAGTCGCGCACCTGGGAACGCCAATTTCCACATTGGCAGACAGCGTATGATGACCTGGGGAAGACGGTGGGGATAGGAAAAACCATGGGACGTGGTTCAGGTAGGGGCACGGCATGCCGTGCCCACT
>JAAYJV010000126.1 GCA_012522755.1 Candidatus Hydrogenedens sp. | reverse complement strand
TCATGGTCTTTTCCCGGGTCTCCTGCCAATGTGGAAATTGGCGTTCCCAGGCTGCGCGACCCAAGGTCTTTAATTTATCAGTGTCCATCAGTGGTTCTAAAAGTCTCTGTGGTAAAAAAGATCATTTATTGAATTCATTGGTATTTCGACCAGGTTTTGTCTTCATTTTCCCGGTTTCCAGGATCCGGTTGACTGATCGTTGCAATGGTCTGTCCAGGAAAAGCTGATTTGGACAAGGATGAAGTCGGACTTTTATTTCTTTCCCCTTTCCTGCTATCCTTTACAGAGTGAAACGCCAGTTTCCCGCTCTTCTCCCCTTGAAACTTCCAGAATTATATTCGATCCCCCTTATGACTGAATTACCTGAATTTTCAATCCTGTCTTCTCTGTCCGCTGTCTTCGAAAAAAACAAAAGAGGTGCCGCTGACCTCTTTGGTGTTCTCGGTGCAGCCAAGGCTCTCGTGCCCATACAGCTGGCGCAGAAAATGGACAGATCGCTGCTGCTCATCACGGCCGGCCGCATAGAAGCCGAAGCGCTTTATGACGATATCGCGAGTTATGCCGGCGAGGAGTCCTGTGTCCATTTTCCCGCCTGGGAAGTGTCGCCTGATGAAATCATGGAGCCCGCCGATGACATCGTGGCGGAACGCATGAACGCTCTCGAACGCATGGCGGATATGACAGAGAGCAATACGCCTTTTTATGCAGTCACTTCCATCCAGGCCTTTTTGCAGTATGTGACGCCCCTGCATACACTCCAGAAAAAAATGCTTCGTCTTCAGGTCGGTGAAGAGCATCCCATGGAAAAACTGATCGATCAGCTTATCCGGCGGGGATACAAACGGGAAGTCATGGTGGAACAGCGTGGCGATTTCAGTGTCCGCGGCGGTATTCTTGATGTCTTCCCCATGTCAGCGGAATTGCCCAGCCGTCTCGAATATTTTGATGATGAAATAGAATCCATCCGCGCCTTTGAACCGGAAACGCAGCGCAGTGTCACACGCCTGGAAGCCATACGTATTCCGCCCTGCTCGGAAAAAGACAGCCTTAAAGAAGCGCAACGTGCCAGAACACTCGTGCCTTTCAGCGACTGCTTCCCGAAAAACAGTCTTGTGGCGCTGGTTGAGTTCCTGTCCGTGCGGGACAAAGCGGTCGCCCTCACGGAACAATGGACGGTAAGCCCCTTTTTCATGAGCTGGCAACAGGCTCAGGCATCACTCGCCAGATTTCCGCGCATAACGCTCAGCCACATGCCCGAGCAGCGCCAGGAAGCCTCGCAGCGATTCACCATGCACATGAGCATGGTGGAAAATTATTCCGGACGCAATCAGGAGTTCTGGGAACAGCTTCACGCCTGGGATCTCCGGCAATATCAGGTACGCATCCTTTGTGTGAATACAGGCGAAGAACGCCGCTTTACAGAGCTGCTCCGTGACCATGGATATAGGCCGGAACGGGACAAGCGCATTTCCGTGTCGCTGGGTCGCATCCATGCCGGATTTGTCTCTCACCGGGATAAGATGGTTGTTCTCAGTGAACGGGAAGTCTTCGGCCGTCGCTATGTCCGCAGGAAAAGACGCCGTTTCGAAGCAGGTGCGGCCATTACGGAATTCTCCGATCTGCGTGCAGGCGATTATATTGTTCACGAGGTGCACGGCATCGGCCGTTATCTGGGCTTGCGTCGTTTTGAAGGACGGAGCAGCGACTATCTCACCCTCAACTACGCTGGCGGTGATACCATTTATGTGCCCGTGACCCAGCTGGATCAGATTCAGAAATATCTGGGCGGCGACGGTGCCATGCCGAAAATGGACCGACTCGGCGGAGCTTCCTGGGCGAAGACCAAAGCACGTGTACGCCGTGCCGTCCGGGAGATGACCGCCGAACTCGTCAAACTTTATGCGGCCCGGGAAAACAGCGAGGGCTTCCCCTTTTCCCGGGATACTCTCTGGCAGAGCGAATTTGAAGATGCCTTTGAGTATGAGGAAACGCCGGATCAGCAGCGGGCCATTGATGAAGTCAAGCGTGATATGGAGTCGGACAAGCCCATGGACCGCCTTCTTTGCGGTGATGTGGGCTATGGAAAAACGGAGGTGGCGCTTCGTGCCGCTTTCAAAGCCGTCATGGACAAAAAACAGGCCGCGCTGCTCGCTCCCACAACGGTTCTGGTGCAACAGCACTTCAACACTTTCAGAGAACGTTTTGCAGCCTATCCCATCACGGTGGAAGTGCTCAACCGTTTCCAGTCAACACGACAGATCAGGAGCACGCTGGAACGCCTTAAAAGCGGCGAGGTGGATGTTGTCGTCGGAACACACAGGCTCCTCTCCAAAGATGTGGGCTTCAAAGATCTGGGGCTGGTGATCATTGATGAGGAACAGCGTTTCGGTGTGCGTCATAAAGAAAGACTGAAAGCCATGCGTACCCACGTGGATGTGCTCACCATGTCGGCCACGCCCATACCCAGAACCCTTCATTTCTCCATGCTCGGTATCCGGGACATGAGTGTCATCAACACCGCTCCCAACGACAGGCTGCCTATCCATACCTGTATCGAAGCCTGGGACCAGGAATTGATCCGCGAAGCGGTCACCCGGGAAGTCGCCCGGGATGGCCAGGTGTTTTTCCTGCATAACCGTGTACAGACCATCGACAGGGTGGCGCATTTTCTCAAACAACTCGTACCTCATGCACGCATCGGCATCGGCCACGGGCAGATGTCCAAAAACGAGCTGGAATCCGTCATGGCCGATTTTGTCAACCATGAAACGGATGTTCTCCTTTGCACGACCATCATCGCATCAGGGATTGACATTCCCAATGCCAACACCATCATCGTTGACCGGGCCGATCAATTCGGCCTGAGTCAGCTCTATCAGATCCGTGGTCGTGTGGGCCGTTACAAACACCGCGCTTTCGCTTATATGCTCGTGCCCGGCGACCGGAGTCTCACTTCAGAGGCCCAGACTCGCCTTCAGGCCCTGCAGGATTTTTCAGCTCTGGGTTCCGGATACCGTATAGCCATGCGTGATATGGAGATCCGGGGGACAGGCGATCTTCTCGGTGCAGACCAGTCCGGACATATCGCCACAGTGGGCTATGAAACCT
The DNA here is from genome assembly GCA_012522755.1 of Candidatus Hydrogenedens sp. Taxonomy (GTDB): domain Bacteria; phylum Hydrogenedentota; class Hydrogenedentia; order Hydrogenedentales; family CAITNO01; genus JAAYJV01. Next base: position 1,666 of record JAAYJV010000126.1, on the reverse strand, counting down.
ACCGTGATCTCATTGCTGAAGCCGTGGCTGAGGCGCAGGGAAAAACGCTGTATAAACGGACCCTGCCGCCCTTCGATCTCTCCGTGGACGCCTTTATCCCCGATGCCTATATCCCCACAGGCCCTCAGAAAATCACCTTGTACAGACGTATCGCAGCACTCACCACGCTGGAAGACCTGCAGGAACTTCAGGAAGAACTCCGTGACCGTTTCGGGCCCGTACCCCGTCCTCTGAAACGACTTTTTCAAGTCATGGAAGCCCGGGCCAGAGCAGCAGATCTCGGTATTGCATCCATGGAAGCGGGACAGCAGACAGGCACTCTCCATTTCGATACGGGGAAAACCCTGGCACCCGGTATTCAGGCCCGACTCCGTGCCATGTATGGCGATGCCATTGTCTTTTCCTGGAAAGACAAACCGGCCCTGTCTCTCAAATATGAAGAGCTGAGTCAAGGCCTCGAAGATCTGAGTGTGCTGCTGAAACAACTCAGCGCCATGATGCTCGAAGGGGAGGACGGTGGGGAAGAGGACAGCGAGTCATCATTTTACGGGTACTAAGGAGTAGCCGGCCTTTTCTCTGGCCGAGAGAATATCAAAGGCTGCTTTTCTTCTCTTCCAGATGACCCGGACCCCGCCATGCCAGTCCGTGCGCAGCAGTTGGATATCCCGGCTTTCATACCTGTCCACCATGACCGGTGTCATCAGCGTTCCCCGTGTCCCGGCCCGTTGCACAGAGGCCACAGCCACAGCCGGACGGGCGGCATCGAGAAAGAGGGGAGTGCTGGAAGTGGGTGAGCCATGATGAGCGACTTTCAGCAGTTCGAAAGAATCCTCCAGAACCGTCACCACTTCTTTCTCAGCAGCCTCTTCAATGTCTCCTGTAAAAAGACTCCGCAAACCGAGAAACTCCACGGCAAGAACCACGCTTCTGTCATTGCAGGAGGCTTGTTCTGAAAAGTCCGCAGGAGGGTGAAGGATTTCTATTGTCGCTTTTTTCGCCGGCAGATGGTCGCCCCGGACCACACGCAGGATGGGAATGCCTCTTTCTTCACAAAGCGCGCAGAGCTCTTCTTCCAGGGTATCGGGTTTCTCAACAGCCGGGCCCAGCACAAGCTTATGGACAGGGAAATGTTTCAGAAGATAAAAGGAGCCGCCTATATGGTCGCGATCAGAGTGGCTGATGACAAGATAATCCAGATGGGAAACCCTGTTGGCACGAAGGAAGGGAAGAACGAATCTTTTACCCGCATCGGTATAGCTGTCCAGATTTCCGGCATCAATGAGCAGTGTTGTGCCGCCGGGTGTGCGGATAAAGCTGCTGTCTCCGTGGCCAACATCCAGAAAATCCAGAAGGGGCGGCGGAAAGAAAGGCTTCCAGAAAAGAAGGACCGCCCCGGTACAGAACAGACAAAGGAGTTGACGTCTTCGTCGATGACGTTCATCATTCAGAAAAAGATAGAACAAGAGGAGGGCGACTCCATAAAAGCACAAGGCGAGTGCCGTCGGTCTGGTAGTCGAAAGATAGGCCAGAGGAAGGCGCAGCGAAAATTCATTGATCTTATGGATAAGATATACCAGAGGAAGCATGGCGTGACCCGTGAGCAATGCCAGAGTCGGGAAAAAATAGGAGAATATACCCGTTGCCATGGCAAGCCACAAAAGCGGTG
>JAAYJV010000125.1 GCA_012522755.1 Candidatus Hydrogenedens sp. | reverse complement strand
CCGATCCGACTGATCCGACCGACTCCCCGGAGACCACTGATCCCTTCAAGTCTCTTATTATCTCCAGACCCCAACTCCCGCCGCCGTCATACCGGTTTTTTTGCGACCCGGCCCGTCCATCAAAGCATTCAGCCACAACAACGCAAAAAATGACCGGTATCCAGATTGGGAAGACTATGAGGGATATGACCGCTCTTTTCAGTATTTTTGTGTCGCCTTTGGGTTATTCTATCTTCTCGACACAGGCATAAAGCCGTCTGGTACTTACCTGGGAACGCCAATTTCCACATTGGCAGGACACCCGGAAAAAGACCGTTAGTTGTTGTAGATTCCAGGCGCGACGTAAAGACTTGGGTGCATAAAGAAAAATGTAATCAAAAAAGAAACATTATGCCGCAACCAAATCAATATACTCTCCGGGTCATCATACGCCCTGTGCCAATGGGGACATTGGCGTTCCCACGATATGTTCATCCTCTGCCGGAAAGTTTTCCAGGGAATGGATTTGTTTGAGAAAGTCGAGATATCATGCCGCAATAAGGCTTATAACTTCTCCGGGTCATAACACGCTGTCTGCCAATGTGGAAATTGGCGTTCCCAGGTGCGCGACTCAAAGTCGTCAGTACCAACCCCCTCGCTTGTATGAACACAGCTCTTTTTCTTATGATTGATTGGTATGGAATGCCTTTTTATCCCTTCTTTAGGCTGATCCTTTCATCTTGCCTGTCCAATGACCGGGAACAAAAGTGCGCCATGGGCTGTTAACCTAACTGCAAGCATTTATTTTACAGATATTCCAGTACTTATTGAGGAGATTATACGGTGTCGGAAAATCACGTGGACGGCACAGACATGCCCGAGGAAACCGCCCCCGATGAAGCGCTCTTCGGCACGGCTAAGTTGCTGAAAAAGCGTATCAGACAATGCTCTCAGGAAGAGTATATCAGCGGTCGCGAAGAGGTGGTTTATCTCTGGGCATGTGTGAACAGCCGAGGATTTTGCAGCCATGGTCATGATGCGGAGCAATCGGCGGAGCCACTCACCATTGATCAATGGTTGAATGTGGTGGACGAAGCGGCAACGCTGGGAGCCAACTGGCTCGTGCTGACCGTGGGCGATCCCCTTCACCGGTGTGCTGACGTCTGGACCTTGAGCCGCTGGGCTCAGGATGTATACGGAATGACCGTAGGTCTCCACCCGAAGGAAGGCGGTCTCTGTCCCGATGATCTCGAAGCGGTGAAACAGCTGGATGTGGAAAATACACGCCTTCTCCTGCGTGAGGAATGGACGGACGCGCGGAAACTCGCTGAAGAAGCAGGCATCACCGTATGGACAGCCAACCCTCAGCCTCCGGGAGAACGGCCCCGATGCAAGGGTCCGACACGCCTCATTTTTGTCAATGAAAAAGGCGTTCTTTACACCTGCGGTATTGTTGAAGGCAATTCCAACTACCACCTGGGCCATGTGGCTGAAAAAAGCCTGAAAAAAGTGGTCACAGACCCCGCCCGCCCCCGCCGTGTGGAACAAGAACTGCATGTCGTATCGGAAAGCTGCGACGGTTGCCCGGCACGCATGGCTGTCTTTTTCACCTGATATAAGGGTTGACACAAAAGGCTCTGCTGGAGTATACTGAACAAAAATTCAGCAACCCAGGAGAAGCTTGTCATGGCACCGGATATCACACCCCGTCAGGCGGCCGTATTGAATTTCATCGCCGAATGCATTGATGAACATGGCTATCCACCGACCATCCAGGAAATCGGCCAGCGTTTCGGTATTGCCTCCACCAACGGCGTCTTCGACCATCTGAAAACGCTGGAGCGCAAAGGGTTCATTGAGCGCAGTTCCAAAGCACGGAGCATCCGCCTCACTCCCAAAGCGGCCGCCGGGCTCACCCGCCGTCATGCCGATGCCCTGCCTCTGGTGGGTCGTGTGGCCGCCGGTTACCCTCTTCTGGCTGTGGAAAACATCGAGGAATACATCCGTGTCGCCCCCCGTCTCGCCCGTCGCAACGCTTTTTGTCTCCGTGTTACCGGCGACAGCATGATCGATGCTCATATCCTGGAAGGGGATATTATCGTTGTAGACCGGGATCGCCCCCCCGCCACCAAAGACATTGTAGTGGCTCTGGTTGAAGATGAGGCCACAGTCAAGTATTATTATCCTCAGGATGAGATGGTTGAACTGCGTCCCGCCAATGCCGCCATGAGTCCCATGTTCTTTCCCGCTGAGCAGGTTCAGCTTCAGGGCGTGGTGATTTCATTGCAACGGGATCTGGACGCCCACTCTCCCATCCCCCGCTGATTCCCCTGGTACCATTGCTTATTTCTTGACCACCCATCATACAGGGCCGCTGCACAGACACTGTGACGCCCGGCTGCTGACAAAGGAAAACTGACATGATTTTCGATCTGGCCATGATACAAAAGTTCTATGCTTCTCTCTGTGAAAAGACGACTGCAGCCCGTAAGGTGCTGGGCCGTCCCATGACACTCACGGAAAAGATTCTTTATACCCATCTGGATGCGGGTCAGCCTGAGCAGCCTTTTGAACGGGGAAAAAATTATGTTGATTTCAATCCGGATCGGGTGGCCATGCAGGATGCGACAGCACAGATGGCTTTGCTTCAGTTCATGCAGGCGGGCCGCAAAAAAAGTGCTGTGCCCACCACCGTCCATTGTGACCACCTGATTCTCGCGGAAAATGGCGCACTGGCCGATTTGCAGCGGGCATTGACCATGAACGAAGAAGTCTTCAACTTCCTCGCTTCCGTCTCCGCGCGCTATGGCATCGGCTTCTGGAAACCCGGCGCGGGCATCATCCACCAGATCGTTCTGGAAAACTATGCCTTCCCCGGTGGCATGATGATCGGCACAGACTCCCATACGCCCAATGCCGGCGGGTTGGGCATGGTCGCCATCGGTGTGGGCGGCGCTGATGCCGTGGACGTCATGGCCGGGATGCCCTGGGAACTGAAATTCCCCAGGCTTATCGGTGTCCATCTCAAAGGCTCCCTCAAAGGCTGGACCGCTCCCAAAGATATTATTCTCAAAGTGGCCGGTGAGCTCACCGTGAAAGGCGGAACAGGAGCCATTATCGAATATTTCGGCGAAGGCGCTTCGTCCATCTCCTGCACGGGTAAAGGAACAGTCTGCAACATGGGTGCGGAAGTGGGCGCCACCACTTCTCTCTTCCCCTTCGATGAATCCATGGCCGCCTATCTGGAAGCGACAGGCCGTGCGGAAGTGGCCCGGGCCGCCCGTGCCATAGCCCACTGTCTGCAGCCTGATCCCGAAGTGCTGGCCGCACCGGAAAACTATTATGACCGTGTTCTGGAAATCGATCTGGATACCCTGGAAGCCCATCTGAACGGGCCCTTCACGCCTGATCTGGCTACGCCCGTACCGCAGATGAAAGAAGTCGCAAAGGAAAACAACTGGCCACTGGAAGTGGAAGTGGGACTCATCGGTTCCTGCACAAACTCCTCTTATGAAGACATGTCCCGGGCGGCGAGCATTGCGCGGCAGGCCAGAGAAAAGGGCTTGAAAGCCAAAGCGGAATTCACCATCACGCCCGGCTCGGAGCTGATCCGCAGCACCCTGGAGCGGGACGGGATCCTCGATGATTTCACAAGTATCGGCGGCGTGATTCTCGCCAATGCCTGCGGGCCCTGTATAGGACAATGGAAACGGCACCGCCACGGTGAAGACGATGAGCCCAATACCATCGTCACCTCTTTCAACCGCAACTTCGCCAAGCGCAATGATGGCAACCCCAAGACCCACGCCTTTGTGGCATCCCCGGAAATGGTCACGGCTCTGGCCCTCTCCGGTCGTCTGGATTTTGATCCCGCCACGGACAGCCTCACCAACGACGCCGGAGAAGAAGTGCATCTTGAAGCGCCTCAGGGTGATGCCCTGCCCACCAAGGGCTTTGCAGACGGCGACACGGGTTTTGTGGCACCGCCGGAAGATGGCTCAACCATTGAAGTGCTGGTGAAGGAAGATTCCGAACGGCTGCAACTGCTGGAACCCTTCGCAGCCAACAGCGGCGACATCACCGGCATGAAACTGCTTATCAAGGCGGCCGGAAAATGTACCACAGATCATATCAGCATGGCCGGGCCCTGGCTCCGGTTCAGAGGGCACTTGGATAATATTTCCAACAACTGCCTCATCGGCGCAACCAATGCCTATACGGGCGCAATCAATAAGGTGAAGAACCAGCTGAGCGATAAACATGGCGAAGTACCCGCCACGGCCCGTGCCTATAAAGCCGCCGGTATCGCCTCCATCGTGGTGGGTGATGAAAACTACGGCGAAGGTTCCTCCCGGGAACATGCAGCCATGGAACCCCGTTTCCTGGGTGTACGTGCCGTTATCGTCCGCAGCTTCGCCAGAATCCATGAAACGAATCTGAAGAAGCAGGGAATGTTGGCCCTCACTTTCAGCGATCCCGCAGACTATGACAAGATCCGGGAAGATGACACCATCAGCATCATCGGGCTCGACAGCTTCGCGCCGGGCGTGCCCCTCACCATGAAGCTGGACCATGCCGACGGAACAAACGATATCTTCCCCGTGAACCACAGTTATAACGAAGCACAAATCGCCTGGTACAGGGCGGGCAGTGCCTTGAACCTGATCCGGAACGAGCAGTAAAAGAGAAGGCGGTCTATTTCAGTTTGTTCTCAAACCAGACCGGGCCGCCCCATTTTCCCGTAACGACAATATCAATATCACCGTCGCCATCCAGATCAGTGGCAATGAGGTTCAAGCCGGAGCCGATGCCTTCGTCATAGGAAAGGACATGTCTTTTCCACGTGGGCTCAGGGCCCCGTTCCAATTCGTACCAATAAACACAGAGGGGCTCGTATGCGCCGGGATCACCGCCGTTATGGGCCATGAAGCGTTTGCCCGCCACAAGGTCCAGATCGTCGTCGCCGTCCAGATCCGCCAGAGCCAGACTGTGGGGCTGTGACCAGCTGTCATCAATGAGATGACGTTTCCAGCTGATCTCCTCGCCGTCCCGCTGCTGTTCCCACCAGAAAATGCCGTAGCCATGGGCGATGGCACTGATGATATCGGGCAGACCGTCATTATTCACGTCATAAACCAGAATGGGCGCCGTATGTCCCACGGTACCCTCTTCCTCACCACCCAGCGCCAGAGGATGCTCGATCCATTCCCCCGTACGCGGATCTTCCGGAGCCTCGAACCAGGCACTTGGACGGATCACATCGGGACGGCCATCGCCGTTGATGTCGCCATAGCCCACACCCAGTTCCATATCCTTTTCAGAGATGACATGACGGAGCATCTGCTGCTTGCCGTCTTTCATCCCCGGCTCATACCAGACCGTCTTGGTCACGGCGGGGAGCACCTGATTCATCTTCCCGTCGCCGTCGATATCGCAAAGATCACCGCATTCGTAATTGCCATTCTCCACAATGAGATGACGTTCCCACTGCTCATCAAAGTTTCCGGGATTGCGGAGCCATTCGGCTTTCATCCCGAACCAGGAGGCCGTCACCACGTCCAGAAGCCCGTCGCCGTCCACATCCACAGGCGCATTGATGAAGTCCCAACGGTAGCCCTTGCCTTCTTCGTCCACATCCCCTTCTATGGTGCAGATTTCATGGGCTTTGAAATCGGGAGCAAGATAGATAAAAGGCAATGCCACAATATCGAGAAGCCCGTCGTTGTTGAAGTCGGCGACGCCTACGGCCTCACCACGATAACTGCCCACCTTATGGGCGACAAACTCAGGAGCGGCGAAGGCTGCACAGGACAGGAACAGACAAAGACTGAAAACAAAAAGAGAACGCATGATATAAATCTCCAGAATTCAAAGCGGTCAAAAGGGATTGTTTATTGCTGAAAACAGTATAGCAGTATAGGGAGTGTTTTCACCACAGAGGGACAATGGAACACAACGCTGCACAGCCGCAACCAAATGATTTTTTCTCTTTTCACCACAGAGGCACGGAGAGCACCGAGGCACACAGAGATTTTTTAACCACCGCTGTAGAAACAAAATGACATCTCTTGGAACCACAGATGAACACAGATAAACACCGGTGTCTAAGGCTGTAAATCTCCGCCTGCGTCATTCCTGCGAAAGCAGGAATCTTAATACGACATCAGGACTTGAATATACGCAAGATTCCTGCTTTCGCAGGAATGACGCAGGCGTGGAAAGGTCTTTGGAAGATATTGAAACAGAAGAGCTTATGATCTTTCTTTAATAAATTTCTTCGAAAAAATGATGAGAGCTGCAAGATAGTATTACAAAGCTTTACAGCACAGCACAACCGCGACCAAATCAGCCTTTTTTTTCACCACAGAAATCACTGAACTCACGGAAAAAGTACAATGCGACATAAAAAAGATCTATTGTCTTAACACCTCCACTTGGTTCACTGACCCTGAATCAATACCCGGAACCGACCTGAGCCCCTCCCACATCCGTCCAATCCGTCCGATTCCCCAGAAACAACCGATCCCTTCAAGTATCTTATATGCCTCGCATCTTTCCCTATCCCCTACCGCCCATAATACGCCCCTCCCACATCCGTCCAATCCGTCCGACTCCCCGGAGAAAACCTATTCCCTGAAGTCTCTTATTTTTCCCCAAGACATATCTGCGCCGTCATACCGGTTTTTTTGCGACCCGGCCCGCCCCTCAAAGCATTCAGCCAAAACAACGCAAAAAATGACGGGTATCCAGATTGGAAAGACTATGAGGGATATGACCGCCTTCCTCTGTATTTTTGTGTCGCCTTTGGGTTGTTCTATCTTCTCGACACAGGCATAAAGCCATCTGGTACTTACCTGGGAACGCCGATTTCCACATTGGCAGGACACCCGGAAAAAGACCGTGACTCATGTAAGCATTTGCCGGGAGAACAAAGACTCAGAGT
>JAAYJV010000015.1 GCA_012522755.1 Candidatus Hydrogenedens sp. | reverse complement strand
GACTCAGAGTTTACAAAGGCTTTTATTTTATTCTTGGTTGGCAAAAGACCTGTTACCGCATCACTGTTTACAAAATGTCAATGTCATAACACGCTGTCGGCCAATGTGGAAATTGGCGTTCCCAGGAGTGACTCTCAAAGGCTTTCAGGGTTTCCCAAGTTATTATTTGTTCGTGATTGTCGGAAGACAGTTTGCCGAGTCGAGAATCCCACAATATCTTGAAAGTATATGACTTGCAGAGTCAGCAACATGAATTTCTTCGAAAAAATGATGGAAGATTACGGGTAGTAATACAGAGGTACACAGATGAGAAAAGACCTTACGCCGCAAAACAGGCTATTTGGTTTTCCAGGTCAATACACGCTGTCTGCCAATGTGGAAATTGGCGTTCCCAGGAAGTATGACTGCAAGCGTAAGAATAACTCAAAGTGTTTGCGTAACATCGGGCAACTTACATTCAGCCCTCCCAGATTTGTCCGATCCGTCTGATCCGTCCGATCCGTCCGATTGAAGAGCCCGAGACATACTTACAGCCTGACCTTGTGGCATAAGTCCACGACATATAACATTAGCCCACACGCTATTGCCCTAAAATGTCCCTCGACTTTTCCTTTCCCATTTGTCTGGTCTTCTTCTGGGTCCCGGTCTTTTTTGCGTTGTTGAAGGCAACACATTTGAACCCAGACCTCAGCGCAAAAAAACCGGGAAGACGCCGGTAAGGCATGGAGGCTGGAAGTGTTGGCGGGGGAGGTGCGAGGTGCGAGGGCACGTAGGGGAACGGTATGCCGTGCCCAGCCTGTTCACTTGGTCCATTCCGTCCATTCCGTCCATTTTCTCCACCAAAAAAAGAAAAAGGGATAGACCTTTTCAGCCACCTTCATATCAGGCGCTCAGGTCTGTCCCTGGAAAATTCAGCTTTTACTTGATCAGTCTTGTTTCAGATCGGGGAGAAGGGCATAGGCTTTTTCTTTGAGCGCCAGGCCTTCCTCAGTCTGTTCAACAATACGCACCAGCGCGGCCACGGCATGTCCGGCCTCAGTCTTCACCTCGGCATCTTCCAGCTGTTCCAGTGCCATGGCCAGAGCACTGGCTGTTCTGAGATTGGCCAGTCCGCCCAGAAGCACTTTCTTTTCATCAGCGCCTTTTGTGCGGGCGAAGAGTTTCTGATAATAGAGAATAGCGTCTCCATCGGCCACCTGTTTGGAAGCCAGAAGCCGTGCGAGTCCTTTGAAAGCGGCGTCACGATTGTTGCCGTCGGCTTCCACCCATTCCAGCAGGGTGGGAATGGCCAGGGGCTGGGGCCAGTCGCAGATGGCTTTCGTCGCTTCATTGCGCAGTGCCTCGTCTTCGGCTGCGCATTTGGTCAGGAGCGCATCAAAAGCACGTTGCGTTCCCGTAGCCGTAAGGATGCTGATCAGAGCGGACTGCTGTGCTGCACCGCGGTTGAGTGCATTGATCAGGTCGTTGACAACACCATCAGGAATCCCCGTCTTGCGGTTTCTCGTGGCGATGGATTTGAGGGCTTCTTCGGCTGCACTCCGCTCTTCTTTGGATTGGGGGCGCAGGAAGTGGCGCACAAATTCCGACAGATGCCGGGCCTGGGCCGGTTTGGCTGCACCCTCAATGGCGGCCAGTCGCACAGCACTGCTTTTGTCGCGCCGTGCAATATAGAGGAGGCGATCGCAGATATTCTCCAGGCCACCCATGGCGAGCATTTCCACAGCAGCCTGGCGCGTGGCGGGTTCTTCACTTTTGAGCAATTTCTCCAGAATCTCGTCTCCGGCCTCTCCGGGGAAATAGGCCAGACATTCGCGGGCTGCAGGCATGAGCGCTTCATCATCCGACACAGCCAGCGCGGTGATCAGAGGCAGTGCAGGCTTATAGCTCAGTCTGGTGACGGCCCGGAGTGCGGCGATACGGATTTCCGTTTTTCCGGCCATGGCTTCGAGAATCAGTGCCTGCCCGACATTTTGTACGCCCAGTTCGCCCAGGGTCTGAATCACTTCAATCTTCTGCTTTTCCTTGTATTCGGGCAGGAGATGAACAAGCCGGCCAGCTGTACGTTTTTTGGGTGTCACTTCCAGAGCCAGACGAAGCGCCATTTTGAAGAAAGCGGGTTCATCACTCTTGAAAGCTTTGGCCAGAAGCAGCCAGCCTGCATCAGTTTCATGGGTACGGACAGCGCCACGCAGCCCGGCGGCCCGGACATGGATGGGGAAGAACTTGTTGAAATACACATATTCGTAAATGCCGGCCGCATGGTCTTCCCGGTCTCTTTCAAAATAAGCCTCAGCACAGTTCATGAGTGCTTCACCCGTAGCTTCCCGTATGGCCAGAGGAAGATCGGGGCGCAGGCTCACATCTTCCAGAGCCAGAATAGCGGCACCGTGACTCAGTTGACCCAGAGCCCGGATGGCGGCTTCCAATACTTCGGGATGTCCGTCATTCAGCGCAGCGATCAGAGCCTCAGTGGCACTCGCAGCCTGACGAACGCCCAGAGAAGCGATGATCCCGGCCTTGAGGGTCCCGGATGTTTTCGACAGGCCACGGAGCAAGGCCTGGTCCACTTCATCACCAGCCATGGGCTCCAGCGCATAGCGCGCCATGTGGGAGAGAATATTGTCGCTGAGCAGTTCTTCCAATACGGGGATGGCCTCGGCACCGCCATAGACGGAAAGCTTCAGACAGGCATTCGATTTCGCCTCTACGGAAGCATTGGACTTGAGTATCGCCACCGGATCATCGGAATCAGCAACACTTCCGAAAGCCACGAGCAGGGCGGCGCATAATATAAAAAGAATGTTTCGCATATTGTTGATTGTCCTTCTTTCTGTTCAGGTCAGATACTGACCGGTTGTGGACAAGAAAAATCATCTCTTCCGATCAGAGCGTCCAGGGAGCCCGTTCCGCACGGGCGAGATAACGGTTGGCTTCATCATCGTTGACAAAGCGCTCATTCTTCGGATCATAAACCATATCACGCTCCAGCCACATGCAGACGTTGGCCGCATGAACGGTACACATGGAATGATGCATCACCCGGGGATTGGCCACCGCTTCCTGCCGTGTCTTCACACAGTCGAGGAAGTTGCGCATATGATCGAGGCTCCGGCCTGTACGGGCCTTGTATTCGCCCACGACTTCATCAAACTCGGAGAGCATTTCCGGGTCGGAAACATCGGGTATACTGTAGCCGTCCGCAGCGGCACACCAGCCCCGCTCGCCTTCAAAGAGTTCACCACAGGAGCCGTGCCAGTATTTGTCGCCCCGGGAGAAAATAAGTTTCTGTCCCGTGGCGAAATGACAGACCATGCCGTCGCCGCTGTCGTTATCCACATATTCATATTTCACCGGGGAAGTTTCGCCCAGGCCCAGGCCCATCTGCGCCTGTGCAAAGGTATGGGCGCCCCACTCACCGATGCAACTGGTGTGGAAGTCATAGTCACCGCGCCAGCCGCCCATAATGTAGGCTTCATTATAAGGACGCCAGGGACAGGGGCCCAGCCAGGCATCCCAGTCCACTTCATCTTTGGCGGGTTCCGGTTGCGCCGGGAGCCATTTCCTCGGCATCTTCGCCGCATCCCAGGGAGCGATATGGGCATAGGCCGTGGCCACATGGCCGAGCCGCCCTGTCCGCGCCATTTCAATACAGAAAACGTGATTCGCTTCGCTCAGCCGTTGCGTTCCCGTCTGGTAAATCCGACCATATTGGGCGGCTGTTTCCACGACGGCGCGCCCTTCGGCAATGGTCATGGCCGAAGGCTTTTCAGAAAAGACGTCTTTCCCCGCACGCATGGCACGGATGGACGCCTGGGCATGCCAGTGATCGCCTGTGGCAATGAGCACCGCATCAATATCAGGACGTTCAGCGAAGAATTCGCGCATGTCCGAATACATGGCACAGTCTTCATTGTCATAGTATCCGTCCACAAATTCTTTCACAGCGAGCCGCTGCTTTTTCTGGATGTCACAAATGGCAAGGACCTGCACATCGGGGTTGTGGATCATCCAGCGGAGATCATGAAAGCCCCGGCCACGGATACCGATCCCGGCGGCTGTGATACGTTCCGAGGGTGGGACGGCTCCGCCCCGGCCCAGGGCGGAAGGCGGAACAATCATGGGTGCGGCCATTGCTCCGGCGGCACAGGCCAGAAACCGACGGCGGCTTAATTTCTTGCTCATAAGTACTTTCCTTCATAGCGGGTTGATGAAGCTGACCGATCAATCAGGGGATAACGATCAGACAAAATAAAAACAACTCTACCACAGCCCCTTCTTTTACATCAAAGACAGGGCACCGACAAGTATCAAAGTCTATGGATTCATTTTTTCAACGCCCCGCAGACAGGGGCGCACAATGGACACACTTTCACCGGGCTCCAGCGATTTCAGGGAGTCCCGTACTCTCTCCGCTTCTTCCAGAGAAAGACAGATCCCGAAGAGGGTAGGCCCGCTGCCGCTCATGGCCGCTGCAATACAGCCTCCGGTCAGCAATTCATTTTTCAACAGAGCCAATCGGGGATGTTCCTCAAAAGCGGGAACTTCCATGGCGTTATAAACCAGCGAAGACCAGTCTTCCGATTTCAGGGCTCTCAAGGCCTTTCGAAAAGGGGAAGAACGCCCTGCAACAGGCCTGGCCGCGGAAAGTTTCAAAGCGGGGTGGGTATAAATAAAGCCCGCACTCAGAGAGATGGCCGGATGTACCAATACGAAACAGACAGGCGGCAAGGGGGGGAGAGGATAAAGCACATCCCCTTTTTGTGTGGCGGCCCGGCTTCCACCGACAAGACAAAAAGATACATCAGCGCCCAGGGGACGGGCACAGGCCAGCAACTGCGCCTGTGAGAGTTTCAGATCCCATAATTCATTGAGAGCCGCCAGTGTCGCTGCAGCGTTCCCGCTTCCTCCGGCCAGCCCCGCAGCCAGCGGAATATTCTTTTCAAGATGGATGCGGGCGCCCAGCCTGCACCCGCTCATCTCCTGCAGACGGCGTGCCGCTTTCCAGACCAGATTGGAAGGTCCGCAATCCAGGCCGGGCTGCGTCGCAGTAAGAACAAGATCTGTTTTTTCAGCAGAGATTGTCAGTTCATCATAGAGGCTGACAGACTGAAACAGTGTTTCTATGGCGTGATAGCCGTCGTGACGTTTGCGCAGCACATCCAGATAGAGGTTGATTTTGGCGTAAGAGCGCCATTGTTGAGCCATATCAGAGGACCTTGCTCTTTCTCCGGGCCAGTCCGAAGCGATCAGCCTCAAGGATATCACAGCTCCTTTCTCTCAAGAAAGCAGTGTGCCTCTCAATCGAACCAGGGACTCAGATCAAAAAGGACATAAGGGAATTTCCAGGCGGGTACAGGCGGATTATTGGCTGCATTGGCCACCCAGATGGCTTTGTTCTGCGGATCAAAAACGCAGGAGTGAAGCGTGTTGCTGGCTTGAACAGGGCCGCTTCCCAGAATCTCAACAGCTTCTTTCACATCCATCTTGCCGGGCTGACGTTCTATTTCACGGCTGATCCAGTCGTAGCGTTGCCAGGAGTCATTGGCCATCAGCAAGGGTTTGGCTGCTTCAATTTCCTCTTGAGAGCTGATCTCTATGCCATATTCCCGACCGAAGGCCGCCGCAAGACGGAGCAGCTGTTCCAAACCGGCCGGGTGATTCGTACGCCGGACAGCATCGACCATGCCCCGGTGCGCCGTCGCATCTGTTTCCTTGGGGTCCATGGGCGCAAAGGCTGTGCAATATTTCGCATCCGTTTCCAGAGCGCGCCCATCAGGAATCTTGCTGTCTCCGATAATAAAATTCCAGCCTGTTGTCCTGGGGCATTTCTGGAAAAACTGAACAGCTTCCTCAAGAGTGCCGCATTGTTCCAGACACAAACGCATCTGCAGAAAAAGGGGCATGCCGTCAAAGGTCACATCAGGAGAGGGAAGAGTCATTTCACCCAGGGTGATGCCTTGGGAGTTCATGCCCGTTACGCTGCCCACACCACCGGCCCAGCCCACCATCATGAAAGGAATACCACCGCTGGGCCGCCATACCATGATGATATGATCGTCCTGAGCACCGCCCTTGATACTCCAATCCAGATTACGCCCGTGCAGGAGCCGGCCGTCGCTGGTCCATTTGCCCCAACAGGCAAAATTGGAACAGGCCGGAGCACCGTCCGGAGGGAAATGCAGGATTTCCGCCTGGGTGATACCCAAGCGCAGATCTTCATAACTCAATTCATCCACACCGGCCTCTTTCAGACCCTTGACCATGCCTTGCAATTCTTCGCGAATGGAGTCGGGAAAGAATTTTTCCATGCGATCCGACTGGGCCTGCACATATTCTTTGGAATAGCCCTTGTTCCAGAGGGAATTGTTCATATATCCCTCCAGCATGATATGCCGTATTTCTTTGGAAAGCAGGAGCCCCTGCTGATAGCCCATCTCCTCCGCGCAGCCTTCCATAACCAGCATTTTCTGGCCGCCCACCTCGTAAAGTTTGCCGCCCCCCGCTTCACGGAGGAGGGTCACCTCCGGCGATTCATTCAGCTCAGCCGCCTGTACAGCCACCGCAGTGGAAAGAGCCACGAACAGCAGAATAACAGCTCCTTGAATCATGAAATATCTGGAATCTTTCATCTTGCAACTCCTTATAGCTAAGAGCAGTAAAAAAACACAGAAGGCCGGGAAACAGGGAGGGCGGAGGCCACAGCGATTCCTGTATCCCTGAAGGTTGGACTGGACGAGGCCTCATTTTGTTACACCATTTTCAAAATAAACAAGAATAAATGCCTTTTTCTGTGATCTTGGGTCCACTGATTTTTCCATCGACTCCCCGGGAAACAACAAAACCATTCATCCGGGCTTTTTCCTGAATCCCTTTCATGCAAAAAGTGTTTTCAGTATTGTCACCACATCTTCCCGGCTGACCTCACGGGGATTGGCTTTCGTGGAACCGGAAGCGAGACTCTCTTCAATGATGGCCTCCTTATTTTCCAGTTTCTTTCCCCGGAAAGGTGACTCCAGCTTCAGCCGCTGAATCAACGTTTCAACAGCCACCAGAGGATCTTCTCCGAAAAGCTGTTCCATTTTCCCGTATTTCTCCGGGATTGCAGAACGGTTGAAAGCCAGAACAGGGGGGAGGCAGAAGGCGCAGACAAGGCCATGGGCCGCTTCATAGCGTGCGCCCAGAGGATGGGCCAACCCGTGAACCAGCCCCAGCCTGGCTGTGGCCAGAGCGACACCGGCCATATAACAGCCGAGCAACAGATCATCCAGAGCAGCATTGTCACCCTCGCAGGCGGCCGGCAATGCCGCATACAGTTTTTCAGCGGCACTGAAGGCCAGACTGTCCGTGAGAGCGGTGGCGCCCCGGCTGCAATAAGCTTCCAGCGCCTGTGTGAGGGCATCCATACCCGAAGCGGCCAAGACGGACACGGGACAGCTCTCCAACAGTTCCGGATCCAGAATGACCAGCCGGGCCATGAATGAGGGGTGGCGGATCGACTTTTTGACGCTCGTTGCCGTATTGGTCAATACGGATACTGTCGTCGCCTCAGATCCTGTGCCGGCTGTGGTGGGCACGGCGATGAAGGGAATCGTTGCCTCAGGAATCTCAGCACCGTCATGGTAGTCCAGTACGGAGCCCGGCGCCTTCGCCAAACCCGCAGCCGCACGGGTCAGATCCAGAACGCTGCCTCCGCCCAGAGCGATGACCCAGTCCGGAGCCACTTCACGGATATAGCCTCGCAGTGCTGTTGTCTGTGTCAGGGTCGGTTCGCCCCCTTCATGTTCCCAGAGGGCGGGTTGTGATTTTCCATGGGAAAGGACAGACGCCAGTTTCCCGCTTTTTTTGATGGAAGCTCCATGAACCAGAAAGCCTTTTTTTCCGAAGGATTCACATAAAGGAAGAAGCCCTTCGATGCTTCCCCGTCCGAAGCGGACCTCTGCGGGCATGGGCAGAGAAAGCAGCATTGCGCTCATGTTTCCTCTCCTTCCGGGTAACAGGCGATAAAGGCGAAGAACTCCAGATCTTCCTCACCATCATTGAATATGGCGTGAGATTCCCCTTTGCCCGTGAGGATGGCATCACCACGGCTGACCCGGGTCTGAGTGTTGCCATCATCGAGAATGCCTGAGCCCCGGGTGATGTAATAGACCTCATCTTCTTTCAGATGTTCATGGGAGCCGATGCCCGCTCCAGCCGGAAGGGTGAGCATGGCACAAAGCCGGACCGGTGCCGTGAATTCTTCAGCACGAAAAAGGTGGCGCAGGCTTACAGTTCCTGCGCCACCACGCATATTTTCCCGTACTTCACAAGCCATGTCTTTTTCTTTGCGGATCATGATGGATTCCTTTTTCTGTGGAGGACTTGGAATCCAGCATGACAAATTTGACAGGGACAGGGCAAGTTTATATACAGAGCGCTTATTTAACGGGGCACACAGCCCAGATGCTTGTCCAGTGCCGCACAGGCGCTCTCAAAGGTACAGGCTTCAAGATGGGTATCCCCCACGCGGACATTGGGGCTCTTTCCGCAGTTCTCCATGCAGAAGGTCGCCGTGAGGCTCACCTGATCGTTCAGGCCGTTCTGATCCACATGGGCCATGAGCTTGCGTAAAAGCTCCTGAGAACCATTGAGGAAGCAGTTGGTGCCCACACAAACCTGGACAGGGAGGGTCCCCTGACTTTCGCCTTCCTGCAAAGCGAGATCCACTTCATGAAGTCGTTTTCTGTGGGTATAGTTCGTGTGCAGCAGTTCATGAGCAGTCTTTCCGCCTACTCCGTCAAAATGTTCTGCATAGCATTTGGCCAGTTCAGGATTCTCCTGCGATTTGTGAAAGTCCAGCGTCTTGTCCGTGTCATAAATGGCCTGGGTACGTTGCTGACGGGCTGCGGGATTGAAAGTATGGGGCTGACCGGCACCGGCCACACAACCACCGGGACAGGCCATGACTTCAACCAGATGATAGGGGCTGGTGCCTTTGCGGATGCTTTCAATGACCGGAGCCGCCTGGGCAAGTCCGTTCACAATGGCCAGCCGAAGCGCCACACCTTCCACGGTAACGGTCGCTTCACGCAAACCCTGCTCACCACGGACCTCGCGGAAATCCACATTTTCCAGTGCTTTACCCTGCACCTCTTCCACGGCATAGCGAAGCACGGCTTCCGTGACACCGCCGGTCACGCCGAAAAGAACACCGGCGCCCGTCTTGAATCCCAGAGGCATGTCAAAGGAGGCCGCTTCAAGATTGGCCAATTGCAAACCGCACTGACGGAGCATGAGTCCCAGCTCGGCTGTGGTGATGACATGGTTCACCTCGGGAACACCGTCATGAATGAATTTTTCCTGTTTCGCTTCAAACTTCTTCGCCGTACAGGGCATGACCGATACAATGACCAGCTCTTTACCTTCGAGGTCCATCATCCCGGGAAGCACACGGCGGGCGACGCTTCCGAACATCTGTTGCGGCGATTTGCAGCTCGACAGATGGGGCAGCAGATCAGGGCCGTACTGTTCCGCATACTTCACCCAGGCGGGACAGCAGGAGGTGAAAAGAGGGAGGACGCCGTTATTCCGGAAACGATCCAGAAATTCTTCGCCTTCCTCCAGCACTGTCATGTCCGCTGTGAAAGAAGTATCAAAGACTTTATCAAATCCGATGGCTTTCAATGCGGATACAGCCTGACCCGTCGTGACACTCCCGGGCTCCATACCGAAGTATTCTCCCAGACCCACACGCACGGCCGGTGCCATCTGAGCGACCACAACTTTATCAGGATCATCCAGTGCGTCCCAGACCTCTTCAATCTCCGAACGGGGCGTGAGCGCACCGGTGGGGCAGACCGTGGCGCAAAGCCCGCAGTTGACACATTCCACCTCAGCCAGATCCTGATTGAAGGCGGGGAGAACAGCGCTGTCGGCACCGCGAAAAGCGAAGTCTATGGCACCCACACCCTGCAATTCCTCACAGGCACGGACGCAGTCACCGCAGAGCACGCATTTGTTGGGATCCCGAACCAGCGAGAGGGACGAATGATCCAGAGGCGCTTTCTGTTCAATGGCTTTGTAACGTATGTCGCTGATCCCCATGCGATCGGCAAGCTCACGCAAGCGACAGGTGGCACTGCGCGAACAGGTGGGGCAGGAGAGATCATGGTTGGCCAGAATCAGTTCCAGTGAAATCTTGCGGATATCACGAACCTGCTTCGTATTCGTCCGGATGCGCATGCCCGGCTCCGGTGTAACCGAACAGGAGGCCTGAATGCCCCGGCCTTCAATCTCCACAAGACAAAGGCGACAGGCGCCATACACGCTCAGTTCCGAATGATAGCAGAAAGTCGGGATGTCAATACCCGCTTTGCGAGCCACCTCCAGCACGTTGCGTTCCCCATTGATGGGCAGTTCTTTTCCATCGACAAAAAGTGTCTCTTTTACGGTATCTTTTGTATTGCTATTCATTGGGCGGCTCCCTGCACAATGGCGTCAAAGCGGCAAGTTTCCAGGCAAACACCGCATTTTATGCATTTATCCTGGTCTATATGATGAACTTCTTTTCTTGCGCCGCTGATGGCATCAACGGGGCATTTGCGGGCACACAAGGTGCAGCCTGTACACAGCTCTTCAATGATGACGGGCGTACACAGGGCGGGGCACACCCCGGCGGGGCAATGCTTGTCGATCACGTGGGCTTCATATTCGTCTCTGAAATAGCGCAGTGTGGAAAGAACCGGATTGGGGGCTGTCTTGCCCAGACCGCAGAGCGATCCGATCTTCACAGCCTCAGCCGTCTGCTCAAGAATCTCCAGCGTTTTCAGTGTCGCTTCTCCCGCGATGATCTCATCCAGAAGATTCAGCATCTGGCGCGTCCCTTCCCTGCAGAGCACACATTTGCCGCAGGATTCGTTTCTCGCGAACTGCATGAAGAAGCGGGCTACACTGATCATGCAGGTCTGTTCGTTCATGACCACAAGACCGCCCGAACCGACCATGGCGCCCACACTGCCGAGGGAGTCAAAGTCCAGAGGAAGATCCAGATGTTCCATGACCAGACAGCCCCCCGAGGGACCGCCGATCTGCACGGCTTTGAAGGGTTTGTCCGTGACCACACCGGCGTTGTCCGTCACACCGCCGCCGATTTCAAAAACAATCTCCCGGAGTGTCGCGCCAAAGGGAACTTCTATGAGTCCTGTATTGGCAACATGCCCCGTGAGTGCGAAGGTCTTTGTACCCGGCGAGGTCTCTGTGCCTTCTCTGCGGAAACGCTCGGGACCATGTCGCAAAATAAGAGGCACACTGGCCAGCGTTTCCACGTTGTTGATGAGCGTGGGCTTTCCCCAGAGTCCGCTCTGTGCCGGGAAAGGTGGCTTGGACCTGGGCATCCCCCGTTTCCCTTCGATGGATGCGATGAGCGCCGTCTCTTCACCGCAGACAAAGGCACCGGCACCTTCCATGATATGCAGTTCGAAATGAAAGCCGCTGTCGAAAATGTTTTCACCCAGCGCCCCGAAATCACGGGCCTGTTTCATGGCTTCTTCAAGCCGTCTGATGGCCAGGGGATATTCCATGCGCACATAGATATAGCCTTCCTGAGCGCCGATGGCTTTGGCGGCAATGACCATCCCTTCAATGACGGCATGGGGATTGCCTTCCATGACACTGCGATCCATGAAAGCGCCGGGGTCGCCTTCGTCGCCGTTGCAGATGACATATTTCTCATCACCGGGCTGAATGCGGGTGAGCTCCCACTTGCGGCCTGTGGGGAAACCACCGCCACCACGACCGCGCAGACCCGACTGGAGCAGTTCATCACAGATTTGCGCATCCGTCATTTCGCAGAGAGCACGGCGCGCTGCGGAATAGCCGCCATGGTTGATATATTCATACAGATCATCAGGATCGAGCATGCCGCA
Organism: Candidatus Hydrogenedens sp.; assembly: GCA_012522755.1. Classification (GTDB taxonomy): domain Bacteria; phylum Hydrogenedentota; class Hydrogenedentia; order Hydrogenedentales; family CAITNO01; genus JAAYJV01. Next base: position 24,075 of record JAAYJV010000015.1, on the reverse strand, counting down.
TTCCTGCAGCACACGCCGTTCCTGTCGTTGATAAAAGGGGATGTTGCTTTTACCCCGACAGCGTTCCCCTGTCTGCGGGTGCCTGTAAAGCAGTCTCTCCACAATACCTTTATTCACGAGAGAGACATTGACAATTTCCGCAACATCTTCGGCAGTGACTCGTGTATACAGGATGCCTTCGGGTTCCAGCGTGACCAGCGGACCCATCTGACAGAAGCCCTGGCAACCGCTTTTTGACAGATACACGCTGACGGGCTTGTCGGAATCGAGCTCGCCGTCCGCATGAAGATTCGTGGCTGCTTCCACGCCCAGAGCATTGAGCTCACGGATGAAGGCATCACGCACTTGCAGAGCGCCCCCGGCAATACAACCGGTTCCGGCGCAGATCACGATTCGATGCTCTACCCGCGAGATACGCTGCTGAAATGTTTCGCTTGCTGTTTCCAGATCAGGACGGGTTGTCGTCATGGTTGTATTCATTACTCGGCCTCTCTTTCTATGATTTCATCCAGGGCTTCAACGCACTTCTGAGGCGTCATCATGCCGTGTACATCTTCGTTGATCACCAGTACGGGCGCCAGTCCGCAGGCTCCCAGACAGGACACTGTTTCCAGTGTGAAGAGAAGATCATCAGTAGTGGTTTTGTCCCCGCCAAGTCCCAGTTTCTTTTGAATGGCTTTCACAAGCCCCTGTGAATTTTTAACGTGACAGGCCGTCCCGTCACAGACATGAATCACATATTTGCCTTTGGGTTCCAGCGCAAAATGGGCGTAGAAAGTGGCCACACCGAAAACACGTGCAGGAGGAAGACCCAGAGAAGTGGAGATATAAGCCAGCGCCTCTTTGGGCAGATAGCGATACTCCGCCTGAACAGCCTGCAAGATGGAAATCAGCTTGGCGGGGTCCCGGTCAAAACGATCAAGAATGTCACAAAGTGAATCGAATTTTCTGAGTGTCTGTTGCATAATGGCATGTCTCCTGTCCCTGTAGCTTAAATGCACAGGGTATGGGTTTCTTTCAAGTATCGTTCTTCAAGACAACGACTGATCCGCTTTACGATGTTGCGGCGAATTTCCAGATCCAGAGGCAGGGTCGGATCCTGATGGGCTTCGTTGATCCGGCTGCCCACAATAAAATTGATGATGTCGCTTTCAAGAAAAAGCGTGGCGAGTCTTTCAGCCGGATCGTCACCTGGAGTGGGGGCGTCCTTTTCCAGAAGCTGCGCCACACGGGTCAGCGTGAGGATCCCTTCCGTTATCAGGTCCACGCCTTCCATGGTCGACAGAGGCGGAATGTCATCACTCATCTGGTTCAGGTCCAGTTTCGCTTCCAGCCCCAGTTCACGGGCGACGATGGTCGTGGTCGTCCCGCCGCAGATCACTTTCTTCCCGTCAAATTCCTGGAGGCGCCGGGCGAATTCCGCATCGCGATTCGGGTCGAAGGGCGGGCCTGTCAGCACAATCAGTTTGCGGGGACGACGCAGGTAGACCACGGCACAACTCATATCATCGTGGGCTTCCCGATTCAGTTCATGGCGCAGCGCTTCCCGTAAAATAGTGTCGGCCAGCTTTCGCGCGGAAATATCCGGGTCAGCCTGAATGCGATCCAGAACAAAATCGCGGAGGCCCCTGTCACGCCAGCCCAGAGGCAACTCAGCCGAGCCGAGGCCCGCCTGCACAATGCCGTCTGAGACCAGGACAATACGGTCTTCGGGCTGGGCTTTCATGTCACTGAAGCGCATGACCCGCTCCTGCCATTTCTCTGATACCATCTCCCGCGATTCCAGAGGAAGGGCCTGGCCATCGCGGATGACCAGCAACGGCGGGTTGTCCATTTCGATGAAACGGGCTCGGCCCCCGGCCGAACAATCAATGATCGTGAAGGTTGAATAACTGATGCGCCGGATCTGACAGACCGGAAGAGCATCCATGATCACCTCGGCTGAGTGGACGAACTCCATATCACTGGCCACGAACTTCAGAGCCATGGACGCCGTCATTGTCGCCAGAATATTGGCTTTCACACCACTGCCCAGTCCGTCTGAGAGTACGGCGAGGATCCGAGTGTTGTTGTCCAGCCGCTGCGATTGAAAAGCATCACCGCAAATATGCTCGCCATGCTTGCGCCGCTGTGCGAAATCCACTTCGAGAAAAAGCGTGTCTTGAGTCATCGTTTTTCCTCCTCTGGTGGCGGCGCACTCTGGAGACGCTTGTTCTCAACGGCGTAGCCTTCGGCGATGCTGCGCAGCAGAATTTCCGTATCCGCCATATGCTCTCCCAGACGGGCGGCAATTTCCTGAACCGTCGAGAGGTTGCGGCGGATCACTTCCTGGGCCTGTTGAGCGATCTGATCGCGCAAACCTTCCTGACGTGTCACGTCCAGAATCACGGCGCCCACCGTCTGATGGGGATCCAGCGAGAAAACGGTGATATTCAACAGCCGCGATTGATAGCGGAAATGATCGTAATGAATTTCCTGATCAAATTTCAGTGCTGTCCGGAACATCTCCGTAAAGTCGATGACCTTCGCCAGCGAACAGCCTTTCAAACCCGGACAGGTCTCATATATCTCCGCTGTTTCAGTGCCGAACATGCGGGCGAAACGTTCGTTGCATTCCACAATGCGCATATTCGCATCCACAATGACCACACCCGAAGGCATGCTGCGCAAAAGAGCATTGGCTTTTTTCTGGGCCAGGGCGCGCATGTGGGATACGCACATGGTCTCCTCAGCCGTGCCGCGTACCAGCGCCGTGGCGAATTCGCGGCAGGTGTTGTATCCGCAACCCGAACAGTTCAGCTCATCTTCAGGAAGGCGTTTGCCGATGCGGCGGAGCGCTTCCCGCACCAGTGCCGGATCCGGAGCGGGCGGCTGCGGCGGGTCCGGCGTGAAGCTTCTGCTGATGTCCAGCCTGTGCTTGCGCACGAGGGGAAGAGGAGGCATGATGGTCTGATCTTCCACCAGAACACGCTTGCCCAGAAGTGCGCCCGGAGCCTGGGCGCAGGGTCCGCCGATGCAGCCCCCTTCACAGCCCAGCGCTTCAATGAACACGGGATGTTGCAGACTGCTGCTGTCAACCCCTTCCAGAGTCTTGAAAATATTCTCAATTCCGCTCACAGTCACATAGCGCGCTGAATCACAGCTGCACTGGGCCTGGATGGTGGTGACCATGCCGCCTTCCACGGGATAAAGCGATCCTTCTTCCGCACTGGAAGGGACAAAATGATCTTCCTCGCCCGGCTCCATCTGATAAGGATCAATCTTCATCTGGGCGAACCAGTCGTTGAGCTCTTCGAAACTCAGGGCGATTTCCAGCAGTTCCCGATGTTCGTCGGCCTCCGTCTTTTTTGCGATACAAGGTCCGATGAAAACCACACGGGTCCCCTCGCCGAAATGCTCGCGAAGCAGTTTGCAATGGGCCATGACAGGGGAATGAACAGCCGTGATGTCATTGACATGTTCAGGCAGATATTTTTTGATGAGCCGGACCGTGGCGGGGCAGGCCGATGAAATGTGCAGGCCGTTTGTGTTCAGCATCCCGGCAACAACCGCTGAAACTTCCTGGGCACCCAGCGCTGTCTCACTCACGCCGCTGAAGCCGAGTGATTTCAGTGCCACTACCATCTGTTCAGGTTTCAGCCCGGGATATTCGCCCATCCACGAAGGTGCCAGAGATACAAAGACCTGCTCTTCCTGATCCACAAGATGACGGGCACGGCCCAGATCGAGCCGGATTTTCTTCGCCTGAACAGGACAAACCTGCACACAGGCACCGCAGGCGACACAGAGTTCCGGCGTGATCTTGGCATGACCGCCTTCAATGCGGATGGCTTTCACAGGACACTGACGCAGGCATTTGTAACAATCCTGACAGGTCGTCTCGATGGTATCGATGGGGAAAAGGCGGTCCATGAGTTATTCCTTTGCAGCCACGCTGAAATGTTTTTCCAGAATATCCAGAAGCATTCCTGTATCCACATATTGATACAGTGTGCCGTCAATGCGGATGTTGGGCCCGCTCTGACATTGGGAAGCACAGTGACTTCCTTCAAGACGGATTGAGGCGCTCAGATTGCGGGTCTCAAGAAAATCCTCGATGAGAGCCAGATTCTTTTTGTTGCCCCGGGCGAAACACGAACTGCCCATACAGATGACAATGCTTTTTTCAGTGCTCATGTCAGAACCTCCTCGTGATCAGTTTCCGTTCTCTTCAGCAATGCCGCGAGCTTGCTCGACAGAATTCCCAGGGAAGAGAAAAGATCCTCGTTCTGGACGATGATCCCTTCCGGCACTTTCAGAGCGATGGGCGCGAAATTCCAGATGGCGAGAATACCGTTCATCACCATCAACTCGCTGATGGACTGGGCATCGTCGGCCGGAACCGTGAGAATACCCAGATGAACTTTCATGCGCTCCAACAAATTGGGCATACGCGTCAGGGGGAGGACGGGAATTCCGTGGATCTTTTTGCCGATCTTGTCGGGATCATGGTCAAAGGCGAGCACGATGTTCACGCCGTATTGATCGAAAGCCTTGTAACCCATGAGTGCCGAACCCAGACTCCCCGCACCGATGAGAACGGCATCACGGGCATTGTTCCAGCCCAGAAAATGCTCCAGCTGCTGGTGAAGTTCCTTGGTCACATACCCGACTTTCGGACGGCCCGTCGCTCCGGCCAGAGCCAGATCCTTGCGGATAAGCGTGGGATCTATGTGCAGTGCGTCACCCAGCTGAGTACACGACACATATTCCTGCTCCTGCTCCGCCAGACCCAGCAATACCTGACAATAGGACGGCAGTCTTCTGAGCGTCGGTTCAGGAATGCTTTTAATGGTTTCTTGGGCTTTACTCATTGTTATCGGTCTCCATCATGCCACTCCACGGCATTTCAATAAAGAAATCTGTATCGAGAAAAATATATCGAGAAGATTTTCTTTATTATACAACGGAGAAAAGCAAATGTCAAATTTGTATCCGAAAAAGAAGAGAACACAAGAAAGCAGTCCCGTAACCGAAAGGTATTTCTTTTTTTCAACAGGTCAATCACTGAACACATAGCGCTGCACAGCCGCAACCAAATGATATTTTTTTATTTAACCGCGAAAAACGCAAAAGGACGCGAAGGTTCACGAAAGAAATGAAAAAGAGAGGCGGAGTGATATCGCCCAAAGATTCAGCTGATCCTCAAGAGATAACCCCCGCCTCCGTCATTCCGGTTTTTTTGCGACCCGGCATCCGAAGCAAAGTATTCAGCCACAACAACGCAAAAAAGACCGGAACCTAGATTGGCAAGACGAAGAGAAGCATAACCTGCTCTCTCCGATGTTTTTTCACCCTTTGTTCCTCTTACTTTCTCTTAACACCATTCTTCTTGGCTTTATCTTGGATCCCGGTCTTTTTCTCTTTGTCTCTGTAATCATCTTTGCACACCGTCCTCAGCGAGAAAAAACCGGGATGACGGCGGGGGTTGGCCTTCAGTTGGGACTGTTGAATCAGGGTATTTATTTATCCTGTTTTCCACTACAGAGGCGGAATTGTACATTAAGCAATGGCATGAATTGCGGTCGTATTCCAGGTTGGAATTAAACAGCTTACGCCTATAACAACAAAATCTTCTTCGAAAAAAACAATGGAAGTTGAGCGGTAGTATCACGGAAAAACAACTGTGCGGCATAAAAAAGATCTATGATCTTAAAACGTCCACTTGGTCCATTCTGTCCAGTGACCCTGCGTAAAGTGCCGAGCTCTGACCCCGGCCCCTCGCAGATCCGACCGATCCGACCGATTCCCCTGAGACCACTGATGCTTCAAATCTCATATTTACTCCGAGATATACCCCACGCTGGCATGCTTGTTCCCGCCTTTTTGTTCTCCCGAGATACAGAATTGTCTGTTGTGTATTCTGGGGATAATGCTTTGACCTTGAGTACTTTCCGGCTGGGGTATGTCATGAGTCACATAAGGTACTCGAAGGCATCAATAGTCTTCTGAGATTCAGTCAGGTCGGCCGGATCAGTCGGATCTGTCGGATCAGTCGGATCGGTCGGATGTGGGAGGGGCGGGGGTATGTCTTGGGTATAAAAGAGACTCCGGGGAGACATAAGCTTTTCCCTCGCATTTCTTTCGCGTCCTTTTGCGCTTTTCGCGGTTAAATAAAAAAGTATCATTTGGTTGCGGCTGTGCTTTTCCATGTGTGACCTGTTTTCCGTGGTCAAAAAATCTTCTTTTTGTATTTTCCCGCATTCATTTGTTATAACGTTTAAATGCGATAAACAAGCCCGAGCCAGAGCAGGAAGCAATATGACCCTGCTTTTTTCTTTTTCCGGATCGGGCGGAAAGGAATGCCATGTCTGTGAATCTTCGAGTTGTGACCCTCTTCACCGTCGTTCTTTGTCTGCTGGGATTTTCGGCTTTTTCCGAAAAGATTGTGATTGCCCATCGCGGTGCCAGCGGTTATGTGAACGAGCATACCCTGGCGGCCTATGCCATGGCCTATGGTATGGGCGCCGATTACATTGAGCAGGATCTTGGTATGACCAGGGACGGCGTGTTGATTTGTATGCACGATCGCACCTTGGAACGGACGAGCAATGTGGCTGAAGTGTTTCCTGATCGCAAGCGTGAAAACGGAAAATATTATCCCGAGGATTTCACGCTGGCTGAGATTAAAAGTCTGCGTGCCGTGGAAAGTGTTCCCATGCGTTTTCCCCGGGCCCTGCGTCTGTTCCAGATGGTGACTTTTGAAGAAGCCATTCAGCTTATTCAGGGCTTGAATACGAGTACGGGCCGGGACGTGGGCATTTATCCTGAACTGAAAGATGCGGGTTCCTATGAGAAAGCGGGTCTGCCTTTCTTACAGACTTTTCTGGACGTACTCAGTCGTTATGGTTATGAAGGGCCTGATGCAAAAGTCTATGTCCAGTGTTTTTCTTCAGGTATTCTCAAACAGTTGCGGGAAGAATACCAGTGTACCCTGCCTCTGATTCAGCTCATGTCCAGTGATATGGTTGAAAAAGCGGACATGAAAGAAGTGGCCGCCTATGCCCAGGGAATCGGCCCGGACAAAAAAGCCATTGACAAGGACCCCACTGTGGTCGCCCGTGCCCATGAGGCAGGCTTGAAAGTGCATCCCTATACTTTCCGTGCCGATGCCTACTCATCCAAGTATAAGAATGTGAATGAAGAAATGGAACTTTTTCTCTTCACTTATGATATTGACGGCGGCTTCACAGATCATCCCGACGTGATGCGTCAAGTGATTGATGCCGGGAAAAAATAGTTTTTATAAAGGAATATCCATATGATGATCAAAGACCATACACCTGCGACCCATCTCCGTGCTTGGGATTTTTTTCTGGTAAGATTCGTACTTTTCTTTGGCGTCACCCTTTTTCTGGGCAGATTCGTGGAAGCGCAGTGGGATATCAATCTGCTCCTCTTTCTCAACCCGGACAACTATGTGCCTCTTCTGGATCAGCTCGTTATTTTTCAGACAGACTGGGGCGCCTATTATATGGCTGTCCTCACCATCGCCTGGCTCGTCGGTTATTATTCGAGCCGTCGCAGTGTCCGTGCCCAGGAGATTACCCAGAAAATATACTATGGTCTTGCCGTTGTTTTCGGACTGTGGCATGGCGCTGGCATGTTCATCCAGAAGAAGGGTATTTTCTGGTGGGGCAAGGTGGAGTATACCAGCGTTTTTCTTCTTCTGGGTTTGGTGCTTTTCGGGGGATTTTTCCTCATCGGAAGGTTACTGACGGAGCTCAGTGACGACGACCAGCGCAAGATCACCCAGGCCTGCTGGCTTGTGATTGTCTGCGTCTTTTTCGTGAACACCCTGGGCGAAGATCAGATCAAAGCGCTTGTGAAACGTCCCCGTCCTCTCCATGATTCCAACGAAGCCTGGAACGGTGCCATCCGCCGTCTGGATGATGAGGTGGTGCGGGGCGGCTTTTCCTATATTTCCGGCCATACTTCCAGTTTCTGGGCGCAGACGGTTGTTTTTTTCTGGCTCATCCGTTCCTGGCGTATCCGACTGCCTCTGCTGGCTTTGGGAATTTTTCACGGCTATACGCGGATTTACACGACAGCCCATTTCCCCTATTGTGTGATCATGGCGACCTTCTTTGGTTTCGGTGTGAGTTCCATGGTGTATTATTGCTTCTGGAACCACAGACACCTGCCTCTGCTGGCCATGATGTCTGTGGGCATCTCCCTGCTCATGATCGCCAAGGCGTCGCAACGGCCCATTGCATTGGCTGTCATCGCCATCAGCCTCATATGGTTTGGTGTCTGGCATCTGCTCAACCGGGGCAAAGAGAGTCCGCCTCTGGTCAGTGCGGCCCTGTTTCCCTTCGGAGAGCCTCCGAAAGGCTGAGGAATGTCCTGAAGCTTATTTTGCTCCGTAGAGGTAGTAGCGTCGGGCTGTTTCCTCCAGAGAACGGACCTGACTCTCCTGCCAGGCTTCGTCTCGGCCCAGTTCCGCAGCCATGAGCTCCGCCACTTTCGGCGCCATGTCTATGGCCGCATGGGCATTGAGAAAGAGGGCCCGCGAACGTCGACCCAGAAAGTCTTCAATGGTCCGTGCGCCTTCATGACGGATAGCCCAGATGACTTCGCCCGCCTGTATGTCCAGATCGGAATGCAGGAGCTCCTTCCAGCTTTCTTCTGTCCCGATAAGCTCCTGGAGACGGCAGGCATCAGCTCCGTAAACAGCGAGATTGTCTTCCAGCTGTGAATTGACCAGATGCCCGTGAATGGGCAGGGTACGCGTGACGCAGGGCACTTCGTCCAGCTCCGCCACCAGTGCCGCCTGGTTCACCGTATCTTCAGCCATCTTCCGGTAAGTAGTCCATTTTCCGCCCGTAATGGTGACCAGCCCCGAATTGGAAATATGCAGCGTATGATCACGGGAGAGGGAGGCTGTTTTACTTTCACCCTGGGCCGCCACCAATGGACGGATACCCGTGAAGGCGCTCAGCACATCCTTTTCCGTCGGATCCTTCGTCAGATAACGGGCCGCATGAGTGAGCAGAAAGTCCATTTCCTCTTCCATCACCGTCGGCTCAACCACCACTTCCGGAATGGCTGTATCCGTCGTGCCGATGAGCGTATGGTTGCGCCAGGGAATGGCGAAAAGGACACGTCCGTCATCGGTATGAGGTACCATGATGGCCGTGTCTCCGGGCAGGAAAGAACGATCCAGAGAAATATGCACTCCCTGACTGGCACTGATCATGGCCGGTGCATCGGGAGTATCCATAAAGCGTATGGCATCGGCGAAAGGGCCTGTGGCATTGATGATGGCCTTGCCGCGCAGTGTGAATTCCCGCTCTGTTTCCTGGTCAACAGCGACAACGCCCCGGACAATATCCTCTTCTTTGATGAGGCCCGTGACTTTGACATAATTCAACAGCACAGCGCCATGTTCTTCTGCGGTCTGCGCCATGTTGATGAGCAGTCGGGCATCGTCGAACTGACCGTCATAATAAATCACGCCGCCGCGCAGCCCTTCTCTTTCCAGAGTGGGGATACGCTCCACGGTTTTATCGAAAGAGAGGTTGCGCGAACGGCCGAAGCCAAGTTTGCCCGCCATGAAATCATAGACCCGCAGTCCCACCCCGTAAAAAGGCGCTTCCCACCAACTGTAATTGGGCACGATGAAAGCCAGATCATGAACCAGGTGCGGCGCATTCTGACGCATGAGTCCGCGTTCACGCAAGGCATCGAGCACCAGCGCCACATTTCCCTGTTGCAGATAGCGCACTCCGCCATGGACGAGTTTCGTGCTTCGACTGGAAGTACCCTTCCCGAAGTCGGATGCTTCCAGCAATAACGGGCGATACCCCCGTGTGGCCGCATCAATGGCAATCCCCACGCCTGTCGCACCGCCGCCAATGATAATGAAATCCCAGACTTGACTCTGATCTTCCAGAGCAGCCATCATGCTTTCCCGTTTTAACATATCCACTGGTTCTCCCACGGGTTGCGCTTTTAAGACAAAGCTTTTTTGCTGTTGGTAATGCTTGGGTTTATTGTAACGGATAGAAAGGGTAAAGCCAAACTGAGGAGATTTCTCTGTTTTTTTTAATCATGGAGGAATGAGAGGAAGAGAAAAAGAGCTAAGCTTTTCCGGGGAATCGGACGGATGTGGGAGGGGCTCGGGTGAGGGCGCGGCATTTATGGTGAATCAGTGGACGGAGTGGGCACGGCATGCCGTGCCCCTACCTGCCCGCACCCTCGTCCCTTGGCCCTCGTCCCTCGGCCCTGGCCCTCGTCCCTCGCCCCTCGCCCCGGTTTTATGTAATTCACGGGCTGTGCTATACTTTGACGACACCGGTTTTGCGGTGCAACAAGATCTGTCTTGCCAGATACTCCTTGTTTATAAGGCCTGTACTGGTGGCTCCGGGTGGGGCACCAAAGGTGAAAGGAAAGAGCATGCAAAGCAATCCGCAACATGAAGAACGGTTGTCGCCCTGGTGGAAGAATGGTCTTTTTCTGGTACTGATCGCCGGATTCAGCGTATTGGTCTGGCTGGCCATCAAATCCTATCAGGATGCACCACCCATTCCGGACCAGATCCGTACGGAAGAGGGGGACATTCTCTTTACGGGAGATGATATCCTTTCCGGTCAGGAGGTCTTCCTGCGTCAGGGGCTCATGAATAACGGAACCATCTGGGGCCATGGCGCTTATCTGGGCCCGGATTTTTCCACGAGCTACCTGTACTATCAGAGTCTGGACGCTTATGAGTTTCATGCCGAGCAGTTGCACCGGCAGCAATGGTCTGAACTCAGCGAGAGCCAGCAGGACAGTATCCGCGAAGCGGTGGTGAAAGAAACGCGCACGAACCGCTATGATCCCGCATCAGGCGTGTTGACTCTCAGCCCGGCGCAGGTATACAGCTTTGAAAAGCAGCAGGAAGTGTGGCGCGAATTTTTCGCACACCCGGAAAACAACTTCGGCTTGCCTGCAAAGTACATTGACGATGGGGAAGAGCTTCGTCTCCTTACAAGCTTTTTCTTCTGGACCTCCTGGGCCTCCGCAGCGAACCGGCCCGGCAAGGACTATTCCTATACCAACAACTTTCCCTATGATCCCGCTGTCAACAACGTGCCCACTAACGGCACTCTTCTGTGGAGTGCCTTGAGTCTCATTGCTCTTCTGGGCGGTCTGGGGCTCGCTCTCTTCATCTTCGGCCGCTTCAATTTCCTGGGCTGGCAGCAAAAGGATCAGCTCCATCCTCAGCTGCTCCCCGGAGAAGCCACAGCCGGACAGAAAGCGGTATTGAAATATTTTGTGATCGCGGCACTGCTCTTTCTGGTCCAGGCCACCATCGGCGGCGGACTGGCCCATTACCGTGCGGAACCCGGCGACTTTTACGGCTTCGACCTTTCCTCGCTTCTGCCCAGTAATATTCTGCGCACCTGGCACCTGCAGATTGCCATTTTCTGGGTGGCCACCTGCTTTGTGGGCGGCGGTCTTTTCCTGGCCGGTGCCGTCAACCGCAAAGAACCCAAAAAACAGGCTCTGGGAATTCATGTTCTGTTCTGGGCGCTGGTTTTTGTCGTTGTCGGCAGTCTGGGCGGCGAATGGCTGGGCATCAAAAGGCTTCTGGGCGATCTGTGGTTCTGGCTGGGCCATCAGGGCTGGGAATACCTGGAGCTGGGCCGTGCCTGGCAGCTTCTTCTGGCCGGTGGTCTCCTCATCTGGCTGGTGCTCATAGCCCGTTACATCCTTCCCGTACGCAAGGATCCGGAGCGCGGTCAGATTGCCTCGCTCTTCCTTTATGCGGCTGTGGCCATACCTTTATTTTATCTTCCGGCCATGTTCTTCGGAGCCCGTTCCCACTTCACCGTGGTGGACATGTGGCGATTCTGGATCATTCATCTCTGGGTGGAAGGCTTCTTCGAACTCTTCGCCACGACCATGGTGGCACTCATGTTCTTCCTTCTGGGCATGGTCTCGAAGAAGACGGCTCTGCGCGTGGTCTATATGGACGCCATCCTGTATCTGGGCGGCGGTATCATCGGTACCGGTCATCACTGGTACTGGACCGGTCAGGGTCATATCACCATGGCGCTTTCGGCTGTATTTTCAGCACTGGAGGTGGTGCCCCTGACGCTGCTGACACTGGATGCCTGGGACTTCATTTCTCTGTCCCGGCGCGATTGTGATGACTGCGAGAAGAAAGCGGCCTTGCCTCATCGCTGGACTTTTTATTTTCTCATGGCCGTCGGTTTCTGGAATTTCCTGGGCGCCGGTGTATTCGGATTCCTGATCAACCTGCCCATTGTCAGCTATTATGAAGTGGGCACGCTGCTCACACCCAACCATGGACATGCGGCCATGATGGGAGTTTTCGGCATGCTTGCCGTAGCACTCATGGTCTTTGCTTTCCGGGAATCCTCCACAGATGAAGAGTGGAAGAAGCTGGAGAAACTTGTAGCCGTCTCTTTTTACGGGCTGAATATCGGCCTCATGCTGATGGTGCTCATGAATCTTTTCCCCGGCGGTGTCTTCCAACTTCATGATGTGCTGGCCAATGGTTATTTCCATGCACGGAGCCCGGAATTCCTCACTCAGGGACTGATGCGGACCATTGAATGGATGCGTATGCCCGGTGACGTGGTATTCCTGGGCATGGGTTGTGCGCCCCTGGCTCTGGCCGGTGTGCTGACCTATTGGAACAACTGGCGTCGCTCCTCGGCCGACGCTGAATAACATTCTGACCGGCTTCGGGCTGTATCACGGCCCGGCCGCTGAAAGCTGTTTTTTAAGGCGCTTGCCTGGTCCCGGGTCAGGCAAGCGGCCTCTCTTTTCACGCTGAACCGGGTAGAATCGCCCTGGAAAGCGTTTCTGTGTCGGTGGGGTTTGCATTTTCGGACAGGAGCTCCATGAGTCTTACAGAAAAAAATCACAAGCGAAAAGTTGTTGTTATCGGCGCCGGTTCCGTGGGTGCCACCTTCTGTTATGCCCTGGCCCAAAGCGGGCTCGCTGATGAAATTGTGCTCGTTGATCAGAATATTGATCTTGCCCGGGGTCAAGTGCTGGACCTGGCCCATGGCCAGAGTTTTTTCCCGCCCGTCCACATTCGCGTGGGTGATCGGAAAGACTATGCCGATGCGAGTGTTCTGGTCATGACGGCGGGAGCACGCCAGCAGCCCGGAGAAAGCAGGCTCCATCCTCTGCGCCGCAATGCAGCCATTGTCCGGCAGGTATGCCGTGAGATGGTCGATATGAATTCCCCCGGTGTGCTTGTTATGGTGAGCAATCCCGTGGATATACTGACCTGGGTGGCTGCGGAAGAAACAGGCTGGCGTCCGGGTCGTGTTCTGGGCTCCGGAACGGTTCTGGACAGCGCGCGTTTCCGGAGCTTTCTCAGCCAGAATTGCAATATCGATATCCACAATATTCACGCCTATATTCTGGGCGAGCACGGCGACAGCGAATTTGCCGCCTGGTCCATGACCCATGTGGCCGGAATTCCCATTGACGAATATTGCGATACCTGTCGCCGTTGCGCACCCACAGGACAGGAAAGCGAATGGCTCGCTGTCCGAAAAAGCATTGAAGAGCAGGTCCGTTATTCGGCTTACCATATTATCGATTACAAAGGTTCCACTTATTTTGCCATAGGTCTTGCTCTCGTGCGTATTGTGGGAGCCATTCTCCGTGATGAAAACAGTGTGCTTACCGTGTCCACTGTACTCAAGGGAGAATATGGCCTTTCCGATTTGTGTCTCAGTGTACCTTGTATTGTTGCCCGGCACGGCGTGGAACGCATCATGGAAGCGCGACTCACCGAAACGGAAGAAGAGGCTCTGGCCGCATCAGCAGCCGTATTGCGAACTACGCTGGATGAACTCATGCAGGAAGAATAAAAGAGGAATCCCATGAAATCTTTACTCCGGATCGTCTGGGTCTTGCCCCTGATTCTCTGCCAATCCCTTCAGGCTGATCTGACAGGGTGTATTGTGGACAGCGGCGGTGCCGGTGTCGGATCGGCCCGGGTTTTCGCCGAGCCCGGTGTGGAAAAAGCCGTCGTTGAAGGGGAGGTCAGCAGCGATGGTTCTTTTCGCATAGCCGGCGAATTTTATGGCAATGTGGGTCTCTTCGCCCATGCTCCGAACCATGGCTTTGGCGGTGAACACCTGACACTGGCGGCCGGTGATGAACGGAGCGGTCTGACCATCCGTCTGGGAGAGGAGACCAGGCTCCGTGGCCGGGTGGTGGATGAAAAAGGACATGCCGTTGCCGGTGCCCGGGTGATCAGTGCAGCCATCACCCATCCTGTCAAAGTGGGTATACCCCTGTCAAAACTGGAGAATCTGGGCATCACTGTTCCCCGGTCCGACGCCTCCGGAAATTTTGAGCTCGCCGGTCTTCCCGCACAGGCGCAGGTTGCTTTGAAATTCGAGCACCCCCTTTATGCCCGGGAAGCCGTCACTGATCTTCCTTCAAACAGTTCCGATGCCCGTGTGGTTCTGCATCGCGGTGTTTCTTTGCGGGGCTCCGTACTCATCAGCAATACGAGCCGGCCTGTATCAAGTGCTCTGGTCATTGCCCATAACACACAGCCTCCCCATGACACCGCCGCAACGGCTACCGACGGAACGGGTGTCTTCAAACTGCTGCTCAAACCGGGTGTCTATCTCTTGCAGGCCCACGGAGAAGGACGGATCAGCCCGGGGATGCAGCGTATCGATCTGACGGGCGAACTTCCCGAGGTATCCATGCAGCTCATGCTCTCGGAAACAGGCCGGATCACCGGTTCCGTTCATGATGCGAAAACAGGGATGCCCATGCCCGGTGCCCGGATCTTTCTCGAGACGCGCGGTCAGGTGGGCGGTGTAGCCCGGACAGGCCCTCAGGGCATGTTTCAGCTGAATGCTCCCGAGGGCAGCAACACCGTGCGCATTGAAGCTCTTCCCGGATATCAGCGTCCCGAACCGGCCGCCCTTCAGGTACTCGTGCCTCCGGCTGATACCCTGGAACTGCCCGGCTTCTGGCTGGCTCCTGTGCCCGATTATCGTGTGCAGGTGCTCCGTGAAGACAGCACCGAAGAAGTGGGACAGGCCGTTGTCGCTCTGTTGCAACCCCCTCAGTTCGGCTGGCAGCGCGCCAATGAGCAGGGTATGCTTACTCTTCAGTTCGGAGCCGAGCCCGCCGGCGGAAGGCTCCTGGGTTTTGTGGAAGATCCCCGGCGCAATGAAGGCGCTCTGTTCTCCCTCGTACCGCCTCTGGCCGCTGATGCTTCAGTGGTGACCCTGCTTCCCTTCGGCCGTGTTTCAGGGCGTGTGGTGAACAGCAAAGGACAGGCCATGCCCGGACTGGTGGTCGCCTCTTTCTTTTCTGATGAAAATTTGGAAGAACCCTTGACTCTCTGGCGCGCGATCACTGATGAAAAAGGCCGCTTTGACTGGCCCTGGACGCTTGCCGGTGTACCCCAACGCTGCATAGCGGCTCTGGGTGCCCAGTCTGCTCCGGCGGACCGGGATTTCAACCTGGCTCCGGGCGAGCATCTGGATCTGGGTGATATAAAATTGTCGGGTAATCAGGCTCCCGCCTCGAAGTTCCTTCTTTCCTGGACCGATCTGAAATGCCAGAGCGGTACAGCACTGTCTCCAGCGAGGGGCCGTGCCCTTGCAGCTTTTTTCTGTACCCCTCGTGAGGCCGGTCTTTATCTGGAAGCCCTGTCAGCACTGTCGTCACAGCTCCGGGAGCTCCCTGTGGATATTCTGCTGGCTGTATCAGGGGAATATAAAATGGATCAGCCTCCTGTGCCCATCTATCTGTCGGAAAGAGACGAAACCCTGACACGTCTCTATACAGCCCGGGGCGAACTCTTTTTGGAAACACCGGGCGTTCCGCCTTTCAATGCCTTCCGGGCTTTGGTGGAGAAAGAATAAGATCATGACAGGCCCTCTTATCCGACAGCGCATCCTTATTGCTCTTCTGTGTTTTCTGGTCCCTCTCAGTGCTCAGGCCTTTTCCGTAAAAGGACAGGTCGTTGATCAACATGGCCGGGCTGTGGAAGGGGCCCTGGTCTTTTGTGCTCAGGACCGTGAAGCCCGGAAAACAGTGAGTGCCGCCGACGGCGCATATCATTTTGACGGTATTTCCGTTCGCATGATGGCGCTCGTCGCCTGGAAGCCCGGCTATGCTCTGGGCGGCCAGACCAGCCTGCCTCTGGGTGATATGGAATTGAATCTGATTCTGCCCGCACCGGGCGATGTGCTCATCCGTGTGATCAACAACAATTTCCTCTCTGTGGCCGGTGCCCGCATTACCTCCATGATGGTGAACGATCTTTTTCATGTGCCTGTTGATGAACTTGTCGAAGCGGGCTTTCCTCTCTTGCGCAGTGATGATAAAGGGCTTCTGGATCTCTCCTGTGTCCCGGCCGGCGGTTATGTGAAGCTCACTCTGGCCCATCATCATTATGCCGATTCCAGCATTGCCTACCTGCCTGTGGATACGCGCCGCCGCGATCTCGTTCTTTATGAAGGTGTGCGCCTGCGAGGCCGCATCACCGTGGAAGGGGAAGCTGTCCCCCGGGCAAGAATCAGCCTGTTCCAACAGGGAGTGGAGGAGCAGAAAGTTTTTGCCGAAGCCTTCAGCGACCCGGAGGGATATTACCATCTCCGTGCGCCCGAAGACAGCTACCTGCTGGTGGCCCATCATCGCGAATATGCCGCTCCTCAGCCGCAGCAGGTGCTCCTCCGAAGCGGTGAAGAATCCGTTACAGCCGATATCGCTCTGACCAGAGCTCATGTAATCGGAGGCACCATTCTCCAGCCCGATAACAAACCCTGTCCCGGTGCCCGTGTCCTTTTCCGTGTGGACGACACTGTGTTTGAAGAAGCCATTTCCGACAGTACCGGCGCCTTTGAGCTGCGTATCGGCCGTGCTGACGGCATTATCCGTGTCGTGCCGCCGCCCGGTTTCATGACCGAAATTCTTGCGGATATTCCTGTGCAGCTGGGAGAGACCAGGCAGACCACCCTGCCTCCCATAAAACTGAAGGCCCTGCCTGTAGTCCGGGGGAAAGCTCTTTTCCCCGAAGGGATCCCTGCAGAAAAACTCTATCTCCATTCACTGGATTTGCCTGCGCCCATTCATATGATCACCCGGGAGGATGGGAGTTTTGAGATTCATTTTTTCTATCAGCCTGAACAGAAAAATATCTTCTTCCGCCTGGAGCATCCCTTCCGATTTCTGCGCCGTGACTTTGCTGTTGTTCTGGATCAGCCTTCGGAAATTGAAGTGCTTCTGGAAAGTTTTGAGCCCGATCTGGAGCGTCGCCCGGCGGAGACAGGCCGCAATGATATGGAAGCGCTTCTGGGTAAAGAGGCGCCGCCCATTGTCTGTGCCGACTGGTTCAACAGCCAGCCTCTGAGTCTGGAAAAGCTCAAAGGAAAAGTAGTCGTATTGACTTTCTGGGGCGGTTTTGATAACAGTATCTTCGCCATGAACCGGCTCCGGGAGATGCAGAGTGCCTGGGAATTGTATAAAGATCAGGAGGATGTGATGCTTATCGGGATTCATGATGCCAGTAACGAGGCCGATGAGATCGCTGAATACATACGCTCCTGTGGACTGACTTTCCCTGTTGGAAAAGATGACGACCCCTTTGTAAGTTTCGTCAATTATGGCATCAACTACATCCCCCAGACCGTAATCATTGATAAACAATCCACAGTACATTATACTCAGGTGGAAGGTCGTCTTTTTGAACTGATCAAAGCCTTGCGACGACGTCCCTGATGACTCTTTCCTCAGCCAGGAGTTTCTGAAACATGAAGATCCTCTTTCAGCCTTCTTATGGGAGCCGCCTTCTGGGCCTCGCTTTCTCGCTGCTTATTCTTGTCGGATGTGGTCAGATGACCGATAAAGACCGTATCCGCGTGGCAAAAGTGGGGGAGCGTTATATCACCCGGGGCGACCTCTACAAAATCATCCGGGAAATGCCTGATACGGCCCGACCCCTCATCCGGAACAGAAGTGATCTGGTTCGCATTCTCAACCAGCAGATCGACAACCGTATCAAGCTTCCTCTGGGTGTCAAAATGGCCAAAGAAGGAAAGGTGTCCATTGACAGAGAGTACGCCCGGGAAATGTTTTTCCGCGACAGCGGTGACCAGGAAGAAGAGTTCAGAAACATGTGGCATATGGAAGTGCCCCCGCCCGGTGTGATCACGCCGCTCATGGAGGTCTACGGACTGACTCCGGAACTGTTGCAGTTCAATAAAGATCTGGTGGAAGAAGGCACCGATCATATGATCATAAAGCTCCAGGCCGAGCAGGCTCTGGAAGTGCTCGCCGTGGAAGCCTTCAAAGAGGGTCAGATCCAACTGGAGGAAGCGGAGATAGAAAGAGAATACGGCTTCATGAAAGAGCTCTTTGTGGAGCCCGAATATCTCGAATTCAAAGGCATCCGTTTCCTGGAGAGCCCTGATGCCGCCACCAGGTCAGCGACTTTGCGCGAGCGCATCCAGCAGGGTGAAGCCTTCGACAGTCTTCTGGAAGAATACAGACAAAAAGGTCAGGAAGAAAATATCCAGTATGTCATTGAAGCGGGGATTGTCAACGATCCGAAAAAGACACATCTCCGTGCCTTCTGGGAGGCCGCCTCGGGAGCTGAAGAAGGGACAATCATCGGTCCCGTCTTTCTGGGTGCATCACAACAGCGCAGCCAGGATCCCTCCGGACTCATCACCATTACGGAGCAGCCCCCTTATTACCTTCTCTGTGTGGTGACGGAAAGCAGACCCGAATCGCTGCTCTCTCTGGACCAGGCCCGTCCGCAGGTGGTCATGCCATTGATCAAAGCCAAGATGATGCATCTCTTGCGCGAAGAAAATCAGGTGGAGATCTACGAAGACAAATTGCCGGATCCTTCCCATATGCAGGGACCCACAGCCATAAAATAATCTTCGGATGAAGCGGGAAGGGGCTGAAAGCCCTTCCTTTCAAAATAAAGAAATGTTGTTGTTCAATTACAGGAGAAAATTCATGCGTCGTTATCTGTTGCTCATTGTGCTCACATCCCTGATCCTGGTTTCGGCCCAGGCACAGCTTATTTTGCCTCACTTCGAAACCAATGTGGAAATATACAGGCTCTTCGGGGAAGAACATCCCGGTCCCTATAAGCATCCAGCCTCCATCACACAACTCAAAAATGGAGATCTTTATGTGGCCTATTACGGAGGGGAAAATGAATACTCCAACGAGACAGCCGTCTATGGTTCCAGAAAAAAACAGGGCAAGGAAGGATGGTCCGCACCGGAAATCATCGCGAAAACACCCTTTCAGGGAGTGGGCAACCCTGTTGTCTGGCAGGCACCCGATGGAATCGTCTGGCTCTTTTACAACAACCAGTATGGCGATACCTGGTCCAATGCCCGGGTGAAAGCGAAAATCTCTGAAGACGGTGCCAAAAGCTGGTCCGATGCCTTCATGCTGTGTATGGAAGAAGGGTCCATGGTACGCGGACAACCCATTGTCCTCGATACAGGTGAATATCTGCTGCCTCTCTATAATGAGACCGGCGATGACAGAGAGTTTACAGACTCCAGTTCCATGAGCTATTTCCTGCGGTACAACCCCAAAACGCAGGAATGGACGGAAACCAAGAACCGTATCCGTTCTCCTGAAGGAAATCTGCAGGCGGAAGTGGTGCAGATCAACGACACGGAGCTTTTCTGTTTCATGCGGCGTGGCGGAGGCTATGGACCCACGGAAGATGGATGGATGCTCCGTTCCGATTCCAAAGACGGCGGATATACCTGGACCGATGCGGTACGCACGGAATTCCCCAACCCCAACTCGGCCATTGAGCTGATAAAACTGAAAAATGGACACCTCCTGCTCGTATACAATGACAGCATGGAAGACCGAACCCCTCTCAGTGTAGCCGTATCTACGGATAACGGTGAAAGCTGGCCCCATCGACGTGTTATTGCCGGCGGTGAGAATGATTTCGCCTATCCCTATGCGATTCAGGGTGCTGATGGCAAAATTTATCTTATTTATACCACCAATAATCGCACTTCTATCATGATGGCCGTCTTTGATGAAAGAGCCATTACAGAATACGAGCCCTGATTGCCGGGAATAAACAGTCCTTTACCTGCATGAACATTGGGTAAAAGGAGGGTTTTAATCACTGAATCCCTTCTTTTACCCAATTTCTTTTTTGCTTGTTTTTTTTAAATTATGTGATATACTATATATGAGATTCTTAACTTATATGTTTTTCCGACCAATAAGGAGTTATAGCATGAAACGCAAGGGATTTACGCTTATTGAGCTGCTTGTTGTCATTGCGATTATCGGTATTCTGGCAGCCATACTCCTGCCTGCACTGGCCCGTGCCCGCGAAGCAGCCCGCCGCTCCAGTTGCGCCAATAATCTGAAACAGTTCGGCTTATCCTTCAAAATGTATGCCAATGAGGCGCCGGGAGAGAAATTTCCTCCTGTACAGCATCAGACCTATTGCAGCCCCTGTTTCGGTGTGATCATGACACCCCTGTGTGTGGCTGTATATCCTGAATATATCTCCGACCCCAATATTTATGTCTGCCCGTCCAGCGCCAGACATACCATTGATGACATGTATTACTCCGATGGCAAGCCCGTTCTTCAGTTTTTGGGCGAAGACGGCGACACGAGCTATAACGATTGGTGGATGGCCGCCTGGTCTTATATGTATTTTGGTTTTGCCTATGATCTTTGCGACAGTGTCCCCGCCAATCTGGTGGAACCTGATGCGGCCCTGTCTTCCATTCTCTCCATTACCAGCCCGGGCTTTGCTATTCCCGATGATGCCCGTGTGCCCGCCCAGTTCCAGAAGCAGTGGCTGACGATCATGCAGGAAAACAATCTCGGCGCCATGCCCTATAATCGCCGTGGTCCCTGGCCCGCCTTCGAAGACGATACCAAGGGCATGTCTCCTGTGGGCAATGCCGGCAGTGACGTGGTTTATCGTTTGCGTGAAGGCATTGAGCGCTTTCTGATTACCGATATCAATAATCCCGCAGCCAGTGCCATGGCCCAGAGTGAAGTGTATATCATGTGGGATATTGTTTCCGCGAAGACAGAGAACTTCAATCATGTGCCCGGCGGCGCCAATGTGCTGTTCATGGATGGTCATGTCTCCTTCATCACCTATCCCAACACGAAAGCACCGGTTACGAAAGAAGTCGCCTTGGTTGCCGCTATCTTCTGATCTTTGTGTAAATGTTTTTTCTCAGGCTTCGGGTGCCTCCGGGTGCCCGGAGCCTTTTTTCGCTCGTATGCAACAGAGGGTGGAAATGGGCTACAATGCTCAGGCTTGGTCGATTTCGCATATCAGAAGAATCCATAAGAAGGAGTCTCACAATCCCCCCTGATGACGGAGCAGAAAGATCACTACAAAGGAATCATTGAAGGCAACAGAAGTACCCGCCTCGCCCGGTGCGGCTATCAGGATCGCTTTGATCCTTTTCGCCTGAGTGCGCAGCCGCGGATAGCCTCCTTTTATGAGGATCTTTTTTCTGAAATCGCAGCCGACGCTCCCTATAAACGTATCCTGGATATCGGCTGCGGAACAGGCCTCTATTTTGAATGGTTGAGCCCCCTGGCCGAACGCATCGATGCTCTGGACTCTTCTCAGGAAATGATTGCCGTTGCCCGAAAATTCACCATTGCCCGCACAATGAACCGGGTTCACCTTCAGAGCGGTGAAGCAGAGGCTCTTCCCTTTGAAGATGAGAGTTTTGACGGGGTGATTGCTCTGGATATGCTCCATCACGTGGAAGATGCCGATGAGGTGCTCCGGGAAGTGAGACGTGTCCTTAAAAAAGACGGATTCTTTCTCCTCCTCGAGCCCAATATACGCAATCCTCTCATCGCTCTGGCTCATGTGCTTCTTCCCGAGGAGCGGCGCGCATTGAAACGCAATATGCCCCGGACGCTCCGCGCCTTTCTGTCCGGCCATTTTCAGGAAAAGAGCTGGCGCGCCAGCTGTCAGCTCATTACGGAGTTGCGAGGTTTACGCGGCCTCCTTGTAAAGATCTGGCTTTTTATATTCCGAAATTTTTTCTCTGAAGAATGGCATCCCCGTCAGATCTGGCTGGGAACAAAAGCTTCGGACTCTCAAAAAAAGTCCGCCCGAAAAAGAAAGATAAGCAGAAAGAAACGACGTCGCTGAATCTTCCGGCCACAGAGAACTCAGCCTCTGGAAGACCTGCTTCTTTTCAGAAGTCTGTCCAGATTCTCACTCTTCTCCAACCAGGCCTCCGCTGCTTCAAAATCCGGAGATTTGCGCTCCTCTCTATTGAAGGCCGCTGAGTGGACCCGGCGCTGTCCCCGGGCGTTCCTTTCCACGGGCATGAGCGAATGCAGCATTTCATGATAAATGATATGGCGAATGACAAAGAGAGGGACGAAGTCCTGATCCAGGCGGGGATGGATGCGGATCATATGCTCTGTGCGCCGGTAGTTCCCCAGACAGATGGAGCGTGTACGCCCTTTTGTATGGCGGCCCCAGGTGATGCCGGCTGTGACCCGGTTGTTGAAAGAATCACGGTTGATCTCTTTATACAGTGCTTCAAGATCGTAGATCTCACCGCGAACCCGTGTTGTTCCTCTGACAGCAGTCCGGCGGATGCGACTGCTGTTTTCATCAATGAAGGCCTGGAAACGGTTCGGATATTTCTTTGAACGGGGATGAAGAATCCAATGCACCAGATCTCTGATGACCGGATCGGGAGCTTCCAGAAACATATGATGCAAGCGCAGTGACACTTTCTTTTCGGAAGGCTCTCGCTTGAAAGAGATCATGCGCGATTGATTGTCTGTAATGGTCAGCTCAACAACCAGACCAGTTTTTTCTTCCAGACTCGCTTGCAGTCTTTTGTAATATTGAGCCTGCTGCACAGGGGACAGGGCCGGACGGGACTGAGACCGTTCCCAGTCAAATTCCAGCTGTCCTGTTGTGTCATATCTGCTCATGGCCGGATCTTCTCACTCATCCGCAGCTTCTGGATCCGTATCGACAAAGGCTGCATCCTCATCAATGTCTTCCCCTTCGGAGTCTATGAAGAGCATGTATTCATCAGCATCCTCCTGATCAGAGACGGTCTCGCCGTAAACAATTTCCTGAAAGAAAGGATGATCTCTCACCAAGGCGAAACAGGGATCCGTGGCTGCATCCAAACGCACATCAGCACTCAGTTCCAAGGCATAAAGAAGATATTCCAACGCTTCTTCCACCATCCCCTGCGCACTGTACAGGCAGGCCAGATTATAGGGCGGCTTGGAGTTCTCCGGAGCGTTGTCCAGAGCATAACGGTAATGCTCCTCCGCTTCCTCGTAACGACCCAGTACGGCCAGGAGATTGGCGTAATTGTTGTGTGTGGCAATATCCTGCGGGCCCAGAGTCACCGCCTCAATGGCCATGGCTTCCGCTTCTTCAAAACGCCCGAGACCGCGCAGCACAACGCTCAAACTGTTGTAAGGGCGCACCCAGTCCGGCTGAAGATCAATGGCCGTTGACAGAAGGTCTGCCGCCTCTTCCAGACGGCTCGCATCGGTACGTGCCAGAAGAATACCCAGGCTCACATAAGGCCAGCTCCATTCCGGTACCTGATGGATAACCTCGCGCAGCCACAGCTCCGCATTTTCAAGAGCGTTTTCCCGCTCATATTGAAGTGCCAGAATATAGAGCGCCTCCGGTGTATTCAACCAGCTCGCCTCGGCACTGGCTGCAACAAGACGGACACAGGCCCGTGTTTCCGGAAGCTGGACCGTGGGATCGTTTTCAAGCAATTCCAGCGTATAAGGGACCATGCGTTTTGTATACTGGCGGAAACCCTGGCTCGGCGGATCGGCAAAACGCCACCCTGCGACAAGCAGTGCAATCAGCACAACCGCTGCAACAAAAGGCCAATATGAATAGCGCGCCATGACGAAGCCCCTTTAGAGAGATACTGTATAAACTGCTCCGTTCGAGTGACGATGCAGGGTATCCTTAAAGTAAATTGCCATTAAAATATTTCACTGAACACTGTAATCAAACCCAATCCCGGT
>JAAYJV010000124.1 GCA_012522755.1 Candidatus Hydrogenedens sp. | reverse complement strand
TGTTAAAGCTAGAACCAAAGAAGATCTATGGCAAGCTGTTGCCGCAGCGCTCGAAACAATAACTCCCGATGATACTCGTGGCTTTTTTTTTGATTCAGTCGTACGCATAATATCTTAAAACGCTCTAGATGACAAAAGATTTTAAAGCAGTGTTCAAAAACAAATGTGAAAAGCCGGACTTCTGCAGGCTTCCTGAATATATTAACGTGAATCTGCTGAAAAATTTTACAGATCAGAGGGTATTCGTCACAAACAAACAAAAAGTATTGGAAATCCTGAAAGATGTTGAGAGTCATTTTCGGGAACGCCAACTTTCACATTGGCCGACAGCGCGTGATTACCAGCAGAGTATGTTGATTTGGTTGCGGCATGACGGCGGGGGTTGGGGTCTGGTGATATAAGAGATTTGAAGAGATCAGTGGTCTATGGGTAGTCGGTCGGATGTGGGAGGGGCGCAGGCATGTCTTGGGATACAAAAGAGACTTCGGGGAGACATAAGCTTTTCCTCTCATTCCTTTCGCATCCTTTTGCGCTTTTCGCGGTAAAAAAAGAAAAGACACTGAAGTTTCGGCTGTGCAGTGCTATTAGTTTCGGGTAATTTTTTTGAGAAACATGGTCGCTTGTCGGTGACGCTGTTCAGAGGCTCTTGACAGCCATTTGATGGCTTTCACTCTGTCTTCTTTTATGCCTTGTCCATAAAAATAGCACCGGCCCAGTTCATACTGCGCATCATCCAATTCCTGTTCTGCTGCTTTCATGTACCATTTGACGGCTTCGGCTTCATCTTTCGTAACACCTTCACCATTAAAATAACAGCGTCCCAGTTCGTACTGCGCATCTTCATGATCCTGTTCCGCCGCTTTTTTGAACCATTTCACCGCTTCTCTTTCATCTTTCTCCACACCTGATCCCATTATCAGGTAGATTCCCAGTTCATATTGTGCGTCCACATGTCCTTGTGTTGCCGCCTTTCGAAACCATTCCAGGGCTGTTTCCATGTTTCTTTCCAGGCCCTGTCCCTCCAAATAAGAATAGCCCAGATTATACTGTGCCTCCAAATCCCCCTGTTCCGCCGCTTTTTTGTACCACTGCGCCGCTTCAACTAAGTCTTTTTTTATTCCTTCGCCATAGAAATAGCAATGTCCCAGTTGCAATTGTGCCTTGACATCTCCCTGCTCCGCCGCTTTTCTGTACCATTTCACGGCTTGCGGTCTGCTTTTTCTGATGCCTTCACCATAAAAGGAACATTGCGCCATATAAAACTGCCCATAGACATGTCCCTGTTCCGCTGCTTTTTTAAACCATTTTACGGCTTCTTTGGAGTCTGGTTTTACACCTTCGCCCAAGAAATAACAATGTCCCAATCGGAAGGGAGCTTCGGGATGGCCTTGTTCCGCTGCTTTTTTCAGCCATTTGATGGCTGCTTTAGAGTCCTTCTCGACCCCTTCACCATAAAAATAACAATACGCAATACGAAAGGGAGCATCGGCATGTCCCAGTTCATCCGCTTTGTGAAAGTACTGGAGCGCTTTTTTGGTATCTTTTTTTATGCCCTGGTCAGTGAGGTAGCACTGTGCCAGATTATAAAAGGCACCGGGGTGTCCCTTTTCCGCTGCTTTTTCGAACCACTTTACGGCCTCTTTATGATCTTGTTTTACCCCTTCGCCCAACAAATAACAGGACCCCAGATTATGTTGAGCGATTACATGGTCCTGTTCGGCTGCTGATTTGTACCATTTTGCCGCTTCTGTCGCATTTTGCTTTACACCGTAACCGAAAGTATAACAATTCCCCAAATTAATCTGTGCCTCCGGCAGATTCTGCTCCGCCGCTTTTCTGAACCATTTAACGGCTTCCTTCTCGTCTTTTCTTATGCCCTCACCATTCAGATAACAGCTGCCCAACTGGGCCATGGCCAGGATGGCGCCCTCTTCTGCAGCGGTCTTGAACCATTTTATGGCTTCTTTTGGGTCCTGCTCTACTCCCTCACCGTACAAATAACAAACTCCCATATGATATTTTGCCTGGGCATGATCCTGTTCCGCTGCTTTTTTGAACCACTCGAAGGCTTTGACCAGATCAATGTTCGTACCCAATCCAATGCTATAACACATTGCCAGAGTAAACTGGAGCTCAGGGTCTTTTGAGTCTTCAAATTGTTTAAGAGTTTCCTGATCCAGATTTTTGAAGGACATTTTTTTGCGGAAATCAGCCATTTTGTTTCATTCCTGTTTGTGTGTATTTTCTTTGGTATCCACGTATTTTAAAAGGCCTTGCAGACGCAGCTTTTGCGCCGGCTTGCTGTCAGGGATTGTGTAAACACTCCAGTATCCTGTCAGGTATGCCCCGGGCTTCGAAGCGGAGACTCCTGCTGTCTTCGCTCCTGTGTTCCAGAAAAATATCCAGCCGCTCTTCAGGCAGGAAGGAATCCGCTCTGTCGGCCCATTCGATAATGCAGATGCCGTCGGATTCAATAATTTCTTCGTAGCCTATGCTGAGGAGATCTTCCGCGCCGCTGAGACGGTAGAGGTCAAGATGATACAAGACGGGATCTTCGCCATATTCGTTGACCAGGGTGAAGGTGGGGCTGTGTACCCGCGCATTTTTGGTGAAATAACCTGCCATTCCCCTGGTGAGACAGGTCTTTCCCGTAGCCAGATCGCCATAAAGAGCTACAACGATCCCCCGTGGCAGCAGGGCCGCCAGGCGCTCTCCCAGCTTTTCAGTCTCCTCAGGACTGTGGGTCATGATTTCCAGCGCTTTCATGATACTTGTCTTTTTTGCAGGCAACGTTCATAAAGGCGGACATAGTCGGCGCAGGAGCGTTTCCACGAATAATCCATGGTCATACCTCGCTGTTGCAGTTCCTGCAAGTCTTCGGGGTTCTGATAAAGGGCCAGCGCTTTTTCCAGGCTGCGATACAGAGCCTGAGGCGTTCGAGGAACAAAGGAGATGCCTGTTGCCCGGCTGTTATCGGCTATATCGGGTCGCCAGGGGAACACCGTATCAGCCAGTCCGCCCGTACGTCTTACAATGGGTATGGTTCCATAGGCCAGAGCATAGAGCTGGCTCAGTCCGCAGGGTTCATAGCGCGAGGGCATCAGGAAAAAGTCGCTGCCCGCCTGGATGGCATGGGCCCGTTTCGCATCGAAGCCGATATAGACAGCCATCCTCTCCGGCCAGGTGCAGGCGGCCTGGTTGATTTTTTCTTCCAGAGCGCTCTCGCCCGAGCCCAGAATGACCAGTTGCAAGTCCTGTTCCAGAATCTGTTCCAGAGAATCCACAATGAGATCAATGCCTTTCTGCCAGTGGAGACGGCTCACAATACCGAAGAGAGGCGCATCACTTCGGGGCAGCATGAAGAGATCCTGCAAGACCTCCTTGCACAGTTTTTTGCCTTCCATATTCTCCCGGCTGTAAGGCGCGGCAATGAGGGTATCTTTTTCCGGGTGCCACAGATCATAATCCACACCGTTCAAAATACCGTGCAGATCTTCCCGGCGGCTTGCAAGTACTTCATGGAGTCCCGCGCCATAGTCCACTGTCTGAATTTCCTGAGCATAGCGGGGGCTCACCGTGTTGATCTGATCGCACAGGATGAGTGCCCCTTTGAGCATGTTCACATCCCCCTCAAATTCCAGCAGCCCTGAATGATAGAGAGCACTGTCGAGCCCTGTTCCGGGCAAGCGATCCGGAGAGAAACGGCCCTGAAAAGCGAGGTTGTGAATGGTCATCAGTGTGGCTGTATGCATCCAGAAAGGACGGGCCTCCATCTGTGTTTTTAGAAAAACGGGCAGGGCGGCCGTCTGCCAGTCATTGCAGTGAATGATATCGGGCTGCCAGTCTATGCGTTCCATACTGTCCAGGAGTGCGCTACAGAAAAAGGAAAAACGCTCTCCATTGTCAGGGTATTCATAGCTGCTCGTTCCGTAAGGATCATCACGGCCGAAGTAGTCTTCATGTTCGATGAGATAGAGAGGGATGGTGGTATTCGGCACCAGGCTGCGGTGAAGCGCACCATAACGGGTACCTTCAGCGGAAGGCGCTTCACATCGGGTCAGGATGGCTCCCCGGGCATCCCGGGGGATTTGCCGATAACAGGGCATGGCTACCCGGATGTCATGTCCGGCCGCCTGCAGCCTGGGCGGCAAAGCGGCGGCTACTTCGGCCAGACCTCCGGTGCTCAACAGGGGGGTCAATTCTGAGGTGACATATAAAATACGCAGACTGCTGTTCACTGTGAAGGATCCCTCTTTATTGTTACAAATAGTGTAGCATAACCCGGGATATGGGGGATAGGGCATGTCCCTCTGTCCGTTGAGTTTTCATCAATGACTCGACCCCGAGCTGTATTGCCTTCCCTGTTCTCTGCTTTCTGTTTTAAAAAAAACAGTGCTTCAGTTCTTCAGCCTGATGAAATGCTCCCATACCTTCAATCAAGACCAGTTGACACCCGACGCTGTTGGGGGGTAAAATGACAAGAGTCAATGAAAGATGCACCCGGCGTTTTTCTCAACGATAACAGGAGATCTGTACTGTGGAAAAGAAACATGAAAGTAAAGAGGCGACACGTCGCGACTTTTTGAAAACGACAGGCGCCCTCGGTGCCGGTCTTTACATGAGTGGCGCAGTTGTGCCCGGACGTGCCCGGGCGGCTGAGAAACTCGCCCTGGAAGGTGGTGCAAAAGCCGTGACCGCTTCCGCCGCTGATTCAACAAAGTGGCCCCTTTATGGCGATGCGGAGATCGAGGCTGTCAGCGCTCTTCTGAGAGATCCGGGCTATGGCCCCGTGGCCGATTTTGAAGAGGCCTGGAAAGCCTTTCACGACTGTCCTTTTACAAAAGCGCACTTCAACGGAACCAGTGCCCTGACCTCCATGCTCTTTGCTCTGGACCTTCCGGC
Organism: Candidatus Hydrogenedens sp.; assembly: GCA_012522755.1. Taxonomy (GTDB): domain Bacteria; phylum Hydrogenedentota; class Hydrogenedentia; order Hydrogenedentales; family CAITNO01; genus JAAYJV01. Next base: position 4,785 of record JAAYJV010000124.1, on the reverse strand, counting down.
GGGCAGCGAAATTCTCGTGCCCAACTACAGCACCTGGTTCCCTGTAGTGCCCATGCGCTTTTTTGATCTGGTCCCCGTCTTCGTGGATGTGAATCCCTACACGATGAATCTGGATCTGGAGGACTGCAAGAAGCATCTGACGGGCAAGACCCGCGCTGTCCTCGCTGTGCACTGGTTCGGCCTGCCTTGCGAGATGGATGATATCGTTGACTTCTGCAAAGAGCACGACCTCATTCCTCTTGAAGATGCAAGCCATGCCCACGGCGCCCGTGTCAACGGCGTGCTGACCGGAAACTGGGGACGAATGGCCGGCTTCAGTCTTCAGGGCTCCAAGCCACTGCCGACCATTGAAGGCGGCATGGCCATGTACAAGGACCGTGGCGACTTTGAACGCGCCGTGACCTATGGCAACTATGACCTGCCCAATACCTTCCCCGAAGACAGCCCCTATCGCAAGTATCAGGGTACGGCTTTCGGTTCCAAACTGCGCATCCACCCTGTGGCGGCTATTCTCGGTCAGTTCCAGCTTGACCAGCTCGAAGAACGCAATACAGCCGGCAAGGCGCAGATGAAAGCTCTCAACGATCGTATTACACAGTTGGAGGGTTTGACCACTCAGTATGTGCGTCCCGGTATTGATCGTGTCTTCTACTCCAAGAACATGATGTTCATTGATGAAGCCAAAGCGGGCATCTCCCGTGAAAAAGCCTTGCAAGCCCTGCAGGCCGAAGGAGTGGATGTGTCAGCCTTCACCTGGACCCTGCTCCACACCTATCCCATCTTCAGCGAAGAGAAATACTGGCGTCACATGCCCGTTCTGCCCGAAGCCGTACCCGGCTGTGATCAGGCGAACCGTCAGGCCATCCAGCTGCCTTACTGGACATCCGATCAACCCGAACTGGTGCAGCAGTATGGAGATGCCTTTGAAAAAGTGTGGGCCAACCGCAAGAGCCTGGCATAAGAGCCGACAGAGATTAGAGAGCGGAGAGCTCAGACAGTGCGATACGGCTGATTTGCGTGGTGGCCAGTCCCGGACTGTTGCGGGTATCACCGGCGCAATAACCCAGAAGCACGTGACTGTCCGTAAAACGGATGGCTGTATAGCAGTACCAGCCGGCTGGATTGTCTTCAATGACACGCCGGCCGAACCATTGCCGGCCGCCGTCATCAGATAGAACCAAAGTGAGAGGCGTTCGCTTGCGGGCGAGCGCCTCTTCTATATTTTCATGATCATTCCAAAGAAGCAGGAGCCGTTCCGTGCCGGGGATCATCATACAGGAAGAGGGGGAGACCGGTGTTTTCAGCTTGGTGGGTTCAGCCTCCGACCAGGTCATTGCGCCATCTGTGGACCGGGATTCATAGAGCACTCCCAGATCATTGCGCAGATGCATCAGAATACTTCCATCGCTGAGTTCCACAATGCCCGGCTCCTGAAAACCGGATTTCGCCGCTTCCGGCGCAATCAACTCACTCTCTGAACGATACCAGCTTTTACCCTCATCATCGGACAGAAAACACACGGCACTGCCCCGTTCAACGAAAGCGCTTCCATGGAGTCCGTGAATGGCCGCCGGAATGACGAGCCGTCCTGTTTTCAGTTGAATGATCCGGCTGTTGTTCACGACATAATAGCCCACGGGCTCTGGAATACACTCCACGGGCTCGCCCCAGCTTTCCCCTTCATCCGTGGAAATGCGCATGAGGGGCCGGCAATCGTTCCACCCATTCTTACGCAGATAAAAAAGAGCGATAGTTCCGTTTTGAAGGCGCAGCAAGGAAACGGACATGATGTTTCGCTGCCCTTCATTTTCCAACACAAGCGCATCCTCCTGTGTCCAGGTGGCGCCTCCGTCGGTGGAGCGTCGTGAAGCGAGCCAGGCTGTATCACCGTCACCGGAACCGCCGGAAAAATGCGTATAGATGAAGAGAATATCCCCATTGGAAAGACTGATGAAATCTCCCTCAGAATTACGGGGATTGTCTTCTGAAGGAGCCAGGGTCAATGTTTTTTCCACAGACAATGAAGTGTCTGAAGCAAAAAGGGGCATTGCCACGAAAGCAAGCAAAAGACAAAGCGTGGAAAGACGTAAGATCAAAGACATGGAAACAGCTCCTCTTGTATTGCGGAATGATGACCTGAGACAAGAGATTTATGAAAGGATTTTGTCCAGTTCATCAAAGAAATCGGTTATCAGGAAGGGTTTTTCCAGGACAGGCCTGTGCGTGCTTTCCAGATAAAGACGTGTCTGATATTTCAGCATGTCGCCCGTAATAAAGATGACGCGCTCCTGCAGTTCCGGATAACGTTCGCCCATTTCTTCATAAACATGACGACCGCTGATAGGGCTGAAAAGCAGAAAATCCAGAATGATCGCATCATACTGATGCTGCTTCATCTTTTCCAGAGCATCCATTCCCGTCGAGGCCGTGTCCACGTGATAACCCCGGGCATAGATTGTGGCCGTAAGCAGATCGCGCACATCAGCGTTATCATCCACAATCAGAATCGCCTGTTTTGTCAAGCCACTTTGAGAGTCGACGGAGCTTGTATGCTGGCTGATGTCATCCTCATCCAGAAGGGGCAGCTGAAAAATCAGGCAGGCGCCTCTGGGCTCGTCAGCAGTGGGGGCCGAAATGGTGAGAGAACCCCCGTAATCGCTGGCCACGGCCCGGGCCAGACTCAAGCCCAGCCCCACAGCCCCTTCATTGCGATAGGTGGTGTAAAAAGGTTCGAAGACCCGGTCGCGATCACTGATGGGAATACCCGGGCCATCGTCCACAATGCGAAGGCGCACATAATCACCCTTCACTTCCACAGTAACGACAATGCGTTCCTTCGCCACTTTCAGGGCATTCTGCAGCAGACTGTATACTATCTGGGTGATCTGTTCCGGCACACAGGCCACGGGGGTGGGTTTTTCAGAAAAACGCCAGGTGATGAGTCTGTCTTCGGCCGGTGTCATCCGGATACGTACAGACTTTTTGATCAATCCTTCCAAATCCACAGGACGCCGCTCCAAAGGGGTGCCTTTGCCGAAATCAAGAAGGTTTTCCACAATATCTTTGCAACGGATGCTGTTGCGCAAAATACGATTCACCGCTTCCGCATACTGATCAGGAGGAAGACCCTTGGCCATCATCTCCGCAAAGCCCAGAACAACACTCAGCGGATTACGCAGCTGATGAGCCACAGTGACGGCTATCTGAGAGACCAGCGAGGAGCGTTGCTGCTGGATAAGATGACTTTCCATCTGTTTTTGAATCTGGCGACGCCGGGTCAGATCATAGACACAGGTAACCATCCGCACCACAGTGCCGTTTCTGTCGTTCAGCGGCAGATTCAGCATGAGAAGCCAACGGCTTTTCCCCTCATATTCAAGATGAATTTCTTCCGTATGAAAATGACCCGCCTCAAAAATATGTTTGCAAAACCAATTCTCTGTGGCGCCACGCTGATGTTTTTTGAGAAAGCAGCAGACAGGCTCTGTAAAGGTGTAACCCGGCAGCGAAAGAGCTTGCAAAGCCCCTGAGTTATAGAGGATCTGCTGGTTTGAATCAATCACCTGCACAGGGAAGGGGAAGAGAGGGAGAATATGGTCTTCAAAATATTCAATACCCTCATTCGGTGCTGTTTCCTGAGGCGCTTCGGGCAAGAGACAGACAACAGTGCCGCTCTGATGTCCTGTAGCATCAAAAACCGTACGAAGATTGAAGCGGGTTTTTACCTCCTGATCGGAAATGTTCAAATTGCCTTCAATAGTCAAAGGCTGCTGCGCAGACGTTTTCTTGCGCTGCGTCTCACGTAGAAGCGCAGCTGTCTCTTCACTGCAGTATCCATAAAAGTCCGTGCCGACGAGAGGCTCAGCATTGGTTTTCAACAGGCGACCGAGCTCCCGGTTGGCCACTTCAATCATGCCCTGTTCATCCAGAACAGCCATGGGATTGGCTGAGGCCTCCAGAGTCGCTTTTTGTTTGCGTGTTTCCGCCGCAACTTCTTCGTCGATCTGCTGAATATAGTATTCCACCAGATGATTTTTGAAAATTTCTGAAGCCTCAAAAATACAGATACACATCTGGTCTTCCAGCTCATCGGACTTTTCCTGTTTCCACGTATCGGTCAGAGAAAAACGGAAGGTATCCAACAGAGAAAGAGCACCCGATACTGACAATCCCAGGGTCCGGGTCGTATTTGTAAAATGGGTCGCCCATTCCCCTGAACGATAAGGCTCACCATGAAGGGAGGCCAGAAGATTTTTAAGCCAATCTGCAGCCAGCTCTTTCAACAAGTCTGAATGGTCCGCAGTTGTCTGGGTACTGCAGGCCTCTATAAGAGTGTCCAGGTGCGATTCAATAAAATCGGCGATGAGTTTGCATGAAGGGTGTGACATGGTTTAAAGATTCCTGTGCCCCGGGTTGTGCAGATGGAAAAAAAACAGAAAATACCCTCTCCAGCCCGTGAAATACCCCTCTATCTTTCCTTTATTCCTGGGCGGGATGCCGCACAAAGAATATATCGGAGACCGTACAGCCAACAGAATTGCTACCTCCAGTTGAGGTCATGAAACAAGACAAAGCAACAACAGGGATATTGTCGCTTCTATTCACAGAAGATGCACAGCACAGCTATTATGGCACAGCCTTCATTAAAGGCGCAAGACTGTGTCAGGGGCGAGGGGCGAGGAGTGAGGGGATAGGGAATAGGTGATAGGGGATAGGTGATAGGGCTGACGACTTTGAGTCGCGCGCCTGGGAACGCCAATTTCCACATTGGCAGATGGCGGGGGT
>JAAYJV010000123.1 GCA_012522755.1 Candidatus Hydrogenedens sp. | reverse complement strand
TCGGGTTGCTCTCCAGCATAGCCCTATCCTCTCGAAGAACACTATTATGCTATCATGCATTGAACATAAAACAAGGGGACATTTTAAATGAGTTAAGGAAGGGGACATTTCTAACGAGTTACGACAAAATCTTGATTTTGATCAGGAATCAAGGTTACAGTAGAAAGCAGCCTTTGCGCATGTCTTCGGCTGGGCTGATCATTGGGTGACAGCAGGACAGGGAGTAATTGATATGGCAAAACATGTTTGCAGCAATTGCGGACATTCTCAGGAGGCGGATGAGTCTTGTTTGATTTCTTCGGTCACTTGCACTCGATGCGGCTATCTGCTTCAGGTGAAACTCGAAGATCCTAAACCTTCTTCTGCTACTGCTAAAATACCCCCTGCCAAAAAAACAGCTATATCCCGTGCTGTCCTGATCGCTGGTTTCATGTATGCTGTCTTTGCAGTTTTTCTTCCCATATCTTACATGAACGCGAAAACCAGCACGCCCTTATGCCTGATTGCTTTTGCCGTGAATCTGATTGTGGGTACAGCCTCCGGATTCTTTTTTCTGTCCGGAATGAACGATCCGGACTATCTCACAGAATGGCTGCAGATCAAATTTACCCGTTTATCGGCTACCGCGATCTTTCTTCCTCTTTTCATTCTGGCCTATCTGGTTGCTTATTTCAGTTATAGTCCCTGAATGGTACGCATGCGCAGTGCAGCACAGCGGCAACCCAATGATCTTTTCTTTTTGAACCGGGTCAATCAGGTCACACACGAAAAAAACACAGAGGGCATGAAAAGATCTTTAATCTTGAAGCGTCCGCTCTGTCCACTGACTCTGAATCAATACCCTGAACCCACCCTCCCACCATATGCTCATTCTCCGCGTGAAATCGGAAGAAGGCATAATTCACGAAATTGTGGAAACTATTTGTTTATTTCAGGTATCATATGATACAAGTAGCATGAATACGGGGTTTTCTGCGTGATAAGAGAGAGCAGATGGGCTTCGATTCGGGGCAAACAGTCGGAACTTGCCTCACGGGATTGGCGGCCCTTTTCCCGCAGGTTCTTTCCGTGGTTTCGTTTTGATTCAACCCGAAAACGGCTGCTCCAAACATGTTTTTTACCTGAGAATATTCTATGCCTGACAGGTGTTCAGTGTACCTGAGGGCTTGATGCGTATTTGTTCATTCTGGTATGATTCCAGTGCATCCCGCACAAACAATAAAACCAAAACGCCCTGGTGGGCAAAGAGTCGGAGAAAACAAACGATGGCGAAGTTCAGTAAATTGATGACTGTGAGTTTGGCACTTCTGCTGGTAGTGGGCATGATGGCGGGTTGTCAGCGCAAAAAACCGCTGGACACCTTTACTACCCTTGATGACGATGATGGAACAGGTGTGGAACGGACCACAGGCGATGGACTGCCCGGGATGAATCTTGAAGACCTGCTCTTTGTTCCGGGAAGCGAATATGGTCTGCAGACTGTGTATTTCGACTACAACAGCGACACCCTCCGTGGTGATGTCATGGACACCCTTCGTTCCAATGCTGAAAAAATCAAACAGTTTCCCGGTGTGGCTATTCAGATCGCCGGTCACTGTGACGAACGCGGTACTCAGGAATACAACATGGCCCTCGGCGAACGTCGTGCTCTGGCCGTCCGTCAGTACCTGATCCAGCTTGGAGTTTCCGGAGATCGTGTGGTCACCATCAGCTACGGCAAAGAATTCCCCGCTGCTGTTGGTTCCAATGAAGCAGCCTGGTCGAAGAACCGCCGTGCCGAGTTCAACCGGGCCCGATAATTTAGTTTTTTGCGTCCCAACCTATGTGAGATACAGACTATGAAAAAGAAATACTGGTTCTTGTTGACAGCTCTGGTCACTGTTGCAGTGCTTATGTCCGGTTGTGGAACAATGGGCGGCAACCAGATGGAGACCACTGTCTATGATATGCATCGACGGATGGTCAAACTGGATCGGGAACTTGATAGCTCTGTATCACGCCTGAATGAAAGCACCGCCACGCTTATCGCCCGGACCGATCAAAGTGATCAGCAGACGCGCATGCTTCAGGGCCTGCTCGAAGAAAATCAGGCGAAACTGGAAGCACTCTCCCGTGAACTGGCCAGTATGAAGACCACTTTATACCGCCATTGGAATCTGACGACTTCCGGAGCGCCTGCAACGCCGCCCAGAGACGTGTCCACGGGCACTGTTACCATTGAAGGGGCTCAGGCCCCGGCCGTGGCGCCTGTAGAAGCGCCATCTTTGCCGCCCGTGGAGACTGTGGTGCAGCCCACGCCTCCTCCCGTGACTGCAGAGGTGCCCGTCGCTGTGCCCACTCCTTCGGCGCAAGATGAACTCATTGACAGTGCCCCGCTGCCCACCGAAACGCTTGCAGGCGAGAGTCAGATGGCGGCGGCTGTACCGGAAAGCAGCGCTGTGAGCGATCCGCGTATTCTGTATCAGCAGGCACAGCGGAGTTTTGCCAATGAAGACTACAGTGCGGCCCTCCGTCAGTTTGATGAGTATCTGTCCCACAATCCTTCCAGTGATTTGAGTGCCAATGCGCTTTTCTGGAAAGGAAAATGCCTGTACAGCATGGACAGATATGCAGAGTCCGTTCAGGCTTTTGAGCAGCTCCGTACCAGTTACGGCACCAGTACGAAAGTGCCCTTTGCCATGCACAACCAGGCTGTTGCCCATTCACGTCTGGGGCAGCTGCCCGAGGCCGCCCGTCTCATGGAGGCTGTGATCGAACAGTATCCCACGAGCAAGGCCGCTGATCAGGCACGCACGGACTTGCGTAAACTGCGCGGCGAATAATCAATACTTCTGATCTCTGTAATGTCGGGCGCGGGAATCGTTTTCCGCGCCCGATTTGTTCTTAAAAGCATGACAAGAAAGAAGAAAAAGAATGAAATATTATCTGGGTCTTGATGCAGGCGGCACGAAAACCTATTGTCTCATTGGTGACGAGTCCGGTAATGTGCTGGGTTTCGGTGCGGGCGGAGCTGGTAACTATGAAGTGGCCGGAGTCCCTGCTGCGGCCATTGAGTTTAAAATAGCCATGGACGGTGCCCTGACTTCCGCCGGCATTACTCTGGATCAGATTTCGGCCATCGGATTGGGTGTGGCCGGTGCAGACCTTCCCGAAGATTATGTCATGCTGGAAAAAGAACTCCTGAAGCCTCTCATGGGGGATATTCCCCGGGTATTCGAGAATGATTCCATGGGCGGACTTCGAGGCGGCACCAAAGCACCCTATGGTATTGTCATCGCCTGTGGCACCGGATGCGTATGCGCCGGTGTGAACCGGGCCGGTAAAAAAGCCCGTGTAGGAGGGATCAACGAAGATTTCGGAGACATGGTCAGTGGTTCCAGCATCGGTACTGAAGGGCTCAAGGCTGTCTGGCGCAGTCGCGACGGAATTCTCGGGCCTACGCTCATGACCGAGAAATTCGTGGCCAAGTCCGGCTGTAAAGATATAGATGAACTTTTCCATGAAATGTATTATGAGCGGATCACTTATGCGGATCTGGAACCCATGGCGAAGCTTGTCTTTGATGCGGCCTGGGAAGGCGATCAGATCGCATGTGATGTTCTCGAATGGGGGGGAGTCTACCTGGCGGATATGGTGACAGCCGCAGCCCGGAAACTGGACATGTGTCGCGACACTTTTGATGTGGTCATGACGGGCAGCGTGTTCAAGGGGAAAAGTCCTGTCCTTAAAGATGCCATGACTACCCGGATTCATCGCCAGTGTCCCGATGCGCAGACGGTCCATGCCATCTTTGAGCCTGTCGTGGGCGCTTTGCTTCTGGGCATGGAAATGGATGCTCCTGTCAGTGATGAAAAATATGCCGTTCTCTCCAATTCTCTGGACGAAGCGGCCCGACGTTTTGGAGTCAGTTTTCAAGCGGAATAAATCATGAAGATCAAACTCTCCTATATTGTCATTGCGGTTTTGATTGCCCTCGTTGTCTTTGTGCTGCTCGTTGCCAACCAGCAGAGCATCTCCATCAGACAGGATGCCGCTTTGGACAAAGGATTGTCACCTCCCGTAACGGAACCCATGGAAGATGCGCCCAGAGTACGTGTTGATGAAGATGGGTTTAACATGGGAGTCATCCCCAGAGACAGGGAAACCACCAAAACACTGCGTATCCATAACGACGGAAAGAGCCCTCTCGAAATTAAAAGTCTTCTGACTTCCTGTGCTTTGTGCATGAAGGCTGTCATGGCCAATGGCAAGAAGATAATTGCCCCCGGTGCCTCCGCTGAAGTGGAAATAACGGTCTTTCCTTCCGGGGTCTATGGCTTCTATTCAAAGAAAACGCTTTCCATCGGAACCAATGATCCGCGACGTCCCAAAGTGAATTTGGATGTGGAAGCCTGGGTCGATCCGGAATATGTTCTGGAGCCCGAGAACTTGGACTTCGGCACGATCCGAAAAGGAGAAGAAGCCGTAGCCACCATGCGCCTGCGCTCACTCCTGGATACGCCTCTGGAAATGACGGCGCTCATGCTGTCAGCTGAAAAAGAAAAAAATTTTTTCTGTCCTCATCTGGAACTTTCTTATGAAAAAGCGCCGGAAGAAGAGTGGATCACAGCCGGCCGGGAGGAATATATCATCACAGCCCGGATTTCGCCTGCAGCCATGCTGGGTCCTTTTCAGGAATACTGCTTTCTGAACACCGATCTGGAGCGTTTCGAGACGCATCTTTTCAATATCAGTGGTAATATTGAAGCTCCGTACACCTTCACTTTGAGTAAAGACAGTCGTGGTATACAGATTACCGCCAGGGATCAGAAGGTGGAAGGCCATTTGCGCTGTCTTCACGAGTGTACAGTCTCATTGGAAGAAGATGAAAAAGCTCTGGTCGATATGGCCTTTGAGCAGGTCGATCCCGGTGAATGGAAGATCAGCGTTGTGGCACGTGACGATCTGGATGCCGGGCTCAATCATGGTTCTGCAACCCTGGTCATTGAAACAGAAGGTCAGGTCTATCGTGAGTGTCTCCCTGTCTTCTGTCTGATTCCCCAGGCTGTACGCTGATTTTCAAGACCATAAGAGTAGGAGGGGTTATGTTATGATTCGCTGGCTGAAACAACTGCTTTCCTGGCGAAAAGGAAAGAATCAGGCTTCCGGGCAACAGGAACGTTTTCCATTGATGGCCCGGGATGCGTGGTGTTCCGTTTGCCGTAAAACGACACGCTTCACACGAATCTGGCGTTGTGCACAGCCTCTGAGCTCCTGCAGCCTGTGCGACCTTTACTTTGATGTTCCGGAGTTGGTTTACGGTCGTACCCAGCCCGCCTGTCCCCGCTGTGAAGAACCTTTGGAACAACCCGGATTCGATTACGGGCTCTGCGATTACTGCGGCTCGAAATTTGAACTTGTGGAAGGGACCAAGCCCGGGCTCTTGCCGAACAGGCAACAACGTGAAGAAATGAAGAAACATGGACGATCCTGGAGTCTGTCATGAGTAATAGGGATGAATCATTCCTGCGGAAAAGGGCGGAAGAATATGGCCAGTCACAACTTTTTGATTTCTGGCCTCAATTGAATACAGCACAGCAACAAGAATTGCTGCACCATCTTGCACAGGTCAATTTCCCGGAAATGGCCCGGCTTATACACTCTCTTGTACTCGAAGACCCTCCTGTCGAATATTTCCAGACCATGAATCCTGTTGCTCTGGTAAAAGGCGATGACAGCCGCAGAGTTGAAGCGATGGAAGCGGGGGAGTCGCTGTTGCGCGAGGGCAAAGTGGCCTGTTTCACCGTGGCCGGAGGTCAGGGAACACGCCTGGGTTTTGACGGGCCCAAAGGAAGCTATCCCATCGGACCCATTACGGGACACTCCCTGTTTCAATACCATGCCGAAAAGATCCGGGGACTGCAACGCTATTACAATACCACCCTGCCCTGGTATATCATGGTGAGTGCCGCCAACGGCGAGGCTACCCGCATTTTTTTCGAAGATAACAACTGTTTTTCGCTGGATCCGGAAAATATCCTTTTCTTTGAACAGCGTATGGTTCCCTCTGTAACTGCGGAAGGAAAAATCATTCTCGAAACGCCTTCACGTCTCGCCATGAGCCCCGGCGGGCATGGGGGCTGCGTTCAGGCTCTCGTAGATGGAGGAGCCATAGCCGATGCGAAAAAACGGGGCATAGAGATACTCAGCTACTTTCAGGTGGACAATTGGGCCATCAAAGTAGCCGATCCCCGCTTCATAGGGCATCATTATTTGAACCAGGCTGAAATGTCTTCAAAATGTCACAGACGCAACGGTCCCCGGGAAGCTGTGGGCGTGCATTGCCTTTGCGATGGGGCTTACCGCGTCATTGAATACAGTGAGCTGGATATTTATCCCCAGTTGCTTCAGGTCGATGAGGAGGGCTTCGCTGTTTTTGCAGCAGGTAATTCCGGTATCCATCTTCTCAACACGGACTTTGTCCAGCGGGTCTACGAGCACTTCGATGAATTCCCCTGGCATAAAGCCTTTAAAAAGATTCCCACAGTCAATCAGGAAGGACAGACCATCCTTCCCCAGGCGCCCAATGGTTACAAATTTGAAACCTTTATTTTTGATGCTTTGCGTTTTGCAAAAAATCCCGTGGCTCTGGAGATTCAGCGCCTGGGAGAATACACACCCATCAAAGATTATGATGGGGTGAACAGCGTCGTAGCCGCACGCAAAAGTATGACCGAATATTGGGGAGGCTGGGCGAAGGCGGCCGGTCTGGTGCTCTCGGAAGCGGCTGATGAGACAGAGAGATACAGCCTCGAAATCAGTCCGGCCTGGGCCGTGAATGAGGAAGAGTTCATCGAGCGGGCTGCGAGCCTCTCTTCAGACTTTCACCCCGACAGCGCCATCCTGGCCGATGGCCGTATTGTCACCGCCCGGGGTGAAGACGCCTGTCAAAGTGACTGATCCGGCTCACGCTCATTGGAAATGCTTTTTGATGTACACCTTGAGCAACGTTTCAGCTTCATCCTTGCATTTGCCGCAAACAGTGCTCATCTTGGTCTGTTCCTGAAGCTCAATCAGGGTGCGGGCTCCTTCCAGAACAGCATCTTCAATCTCAAGATCGGTCACATTCATGCAGGTACAGACAATGCGCGACTGCTCCCGAATGACTTTTTCCGGCTGACCGCTTCTCTCATAGTAATCGTTGATGGCCGCTCGAAGGGCCTTGTCGCCGAGCACGGAGCAATGGATTTTATTGTCGGGCAACTGTCCCAGAGCGGAGGCTATCTGTTTGGGTCCCACCTTGAAAGCATCATCCAGATGCATGCCGATCACGATTTCTGACAGAGCGGAGGTGCTGGCAATGGCGCTGGCACAGCCATAGGTACGCCATTTGCAGTCTTTGATGATCCCCGCTTCTTTGTCCACCTGGATCACAACAAGCATTTCATCGCCACACTGGATATTGCCGACGATTCCTTTGCCGTCTTCCTCATAATCATCCTCACGCAGGACATTGCGAGGATTCACAAAATGATCTTTAACTTTGTCGGTATAGGCCCAGGACTGATGGGTACTCATGATTATTTCCTCCTGTATACTGTGGACATGTCCCGGATTCTGGCAATGATTCCCGGAAGCTTACTCATTATATAATCAACATCTTCCAGGGTATTTTCTCTTCCCAGGCTGATACGGATGGAGCCGTGGGCCCGTTCAATGGGTACCCCTGTAGCCAACAGAACGTGGGAAGGATCCAGCGACCCGGAAGCACAGGCGGAGCCCGTGGAAACAGCGATCCCTTCCAGATCCAGATAAAGCAGAATGCTTTCTCCTTCAGCTCCGGCAAAAGAAACATTCAACGTGTTGGAAAGGGAGGCGGTGGGATGGCCGTTGAACCAGATGTCCGGAACAGTATCCACAAGCCCTTGTTTCAATCTTTCCTTCATGACACGGAAGCGTGACTCTTCATCAGCCATCTCAAGACTTCGCATTTCAATGGCTTTGCCCAGACCGATGGCTCCCAGTGTGTTTTCCGTACCGGCACGGCGGCCCCGTTCCTGATGACCTCCACGGATCAGAGGGCAGAAGGGAACGCCCCGCTTCACATAGAGAGCGCCCACACCTTTGGGCCCGTAAATCTTATGGGCCGAAAGCGTAAGAAAATCCACACCCAGATCACGGACATTGATAGGAAGCTTGCCAACGGCCTGAACTGCGTCTGTATGAAAGAATGCTCCTTTATCATGAGCGATCTTCGCAAGCGCTTTGATATCCTGAATAGTCCCGATCTCATTGTTCGCCATCATCACGGAAACAACACCCGTCTGGTCGGTAATGCTGTCAGCCAAACGCTCCGCATCAACAACACCGTATTCATCCACAGGCACCAGAGTGACAGGAGTACCCCGACCCGAGAGACAGCCGGAAGTTTCCAGAACACAGGGATGCTCAATGGTTGTTGTCACAATATGCGTTCTCTGGCCCCGGTCGCAGGTGCAGTCCGTAGCAGGACAGCCCATGATGGAGAGCACCGTGTTATTCGCTTCAGACCCGCTGCCCACAAATATAATCTCTTCAGGCAAAGCACCGATAAAAGAAGCCACAGTTTCCCGCGCTGCTTCTGTTCTGCTTCGGGCTTCCCGTCCGAAACCGTGCATGCTGGAAGGATTGCCGTAAACGGGAAGTGCCTCGATGAGAGCTTTCTGCACTTCCGGATGCAAAGGGGTAGTAGCATTATTGTCAGCATAAACAAAACGACTGGTCATATTGAATACTCCGGTTGTACCACTGGAATTTTAAAATAGAAGAACCCCAAAAAGCCAACACGGGCCCACTGTGGAATATTCCGGAAAGCCTGTCATGGTAAAAATGAGACAATAACAGGGACGGGTGTGTTAAAATAGCCAGGTACAGATTCAGGCTTAGTAGAATCAGGGGCTGAAAAACATGTCGCTTACTCCCACAGTTGAAACAGATATCCATGTTCACGATGATATTGAAGAACCCGGACGCTATCTGGTTATTCTGCTTAATGACGACTTTACTACCATGGATTTTGTTGTCATGATCCTGATGGATATTTTCTCTAAAAATGAGGATGAAGCGGTGAAGCTCATGCTTCAAGTGCATCATGAAGGAATGGGAATTGCCGGTGTTTATGTTAAAGATATTGCAGAGGCAAAGCGTGAGCAGGTGCATGCGGCGGCTGCAGCCGAAGGTTTTCCCCTTACATGCATCGTGAAACCTGAATAATGCGCCTTGGTGCGTGTTTTCTCTTTTGGAGTATATGAGACCATGACATCTGAAGCTTTTTTCTTGTTTCAAAGAGCGATAATGAATGCCAGAGAAAGATCCAGCCGCTATCTCTGTGTTGAGCATGTACTCTATGCCATGACTGTTGATCTCAAGGGCCAGGAAGTACTTGAGGGCTGTGGTGCAGACATCAGGACATTGCAAAATAAAATCGATGCCTACCTGCGTAATGAAGTGGAAGAGATGTCTTCAGCCGATGAGCAGGAGATGATCCTTACGCCCGATCTGCGCTATATGCTGAAGCGTGCCAAGAGACACAGTAACCTCACCGGCAATGATGACATCGATATTCCGACCATGCTCGTGGCCATACTTGAAGTGAAGGAGTCTTATGCCAGGTATTATCTCGCACGACAGGGCGTCAGTCGCCTGGACGTATTGCAATACATTGCCCGTACCATGAGCATGGGAGATGAGCAGGGGAATCTTTTCGAAAGGAAGGATAAAGACGGCAACGTAACAAGAATTCGTGGGGGAGCCCGCAAGGAAGACAGGGAAGACGATGGCCCGGAATACAATGAAAGACACGACACCTCCGATGACGGGAATGATGATGAGGGCAGGGATCAGCGACCCGATAGGCTGTCCCCCAATGACAGCGGTTATCTGAATGATTTTGGCGAATCGTTGACCCTTCGGGCCAGTAAGGGTGGAATTGATCCGCTCATCGGTCGGGAAGTGGAGCTGAAAAGAGCCTTGCGTGTTTTATGCCGGCGCAAAAAGAACAATCCCCTCTTTGTAGGCGAGCCCGGAACAGGCAAGACTGCTCTGGCGGAAGGCCTGGCACTTCTCCTGTATCAGGCTTCCAAAGGCGAAGCGACCATCCCTGTACCCAAAGAGTTGCAGGCCATGGAAGTCTTTTCTCTCGATGTATCCGGATTGCTGGCCGGGACCAAATACCGGGGGGACTTTGAAGAAAGGATGAAAGCAGTCCTGAGCTCACTGACCCTCCGGGGCGATGTCATTCTCTTCATCGACGAGATACACACTCTGGTCGGTGCCGGAGCCACTTCCGAATCCACAATAGATGCGGCCGCCCTTTTGAAGCCGGCCCTGGCGACAGGTTCCCTGCGCTGTATGGGAACCACCACTTATCAGGATTACAAGAACCGCATAGAAAAAGACCATGCCCTGTCGAGGCGATTTCAGAAAATCGATCTCAGTGAGCCCTCCTCTGAAGAAAGCTACCGTATTCTCAAAGGACTCCAGAAAAGTTATGAGGATCACCACGGCATCTCCTTCACCGATGATGCACTGAAATCAGCCGCAGAACTTTCCGCAAGATATATCAATGATCGCTTTCTTCCTGATAAAGCCATTGACCTCATTGATGAGGCTGCCGCGCTCGTCCGGACCAGCGAGACAGGAAACAGTACCACCGTGCGCCCTGAGGACATAGAACTGCTTGTCTCCGAATTTGCCGGAGTACCAGCCCGAAGCCTCAATAACACAGATAAAGAGCGATTGGCACGACTGGAAGCAGACCTGCAGAAATCAGTTTTCGGTCAGGAGGAAGCCCTGGAGCATCTCGCCCGTGCAATCAAACGATCCAGAGCCGGATTGGGCGGATTGACTCGACCCGTGGGTTCCTTTCTTTTTACGGGCCCCACTGGTGTGGGCAAAACAGAAGCGGCAAGACAGCTTGCCTTGTGCCTCGGAAACCATTTCTCACGCTATGACATGAGTGAGTTTATGGAAAAGCATGCCGTGTCCCGACTCATAGGTGCACCTCCGGGATATATAGGCTTTGATCAGGGCGGACTGCTCGTTGATGAAATCCGGAGAAATCCTTATACGGTGCTGCTGCTGGATGAAATCGAAAAAGCGCATCCTGACATGTTCAATATCCTGCTGCAAGTCATGGACAACGCCACCCTGACCGATAACAATGGCCGAAAGGCTGACTTCCGGAATGTTGTATTGATCATGACATCCAATGCAGGAGCCCGCGAACTGGCATCCGCTTCCATAGGCTTTACGTCTTCCTCCGAAGACAGCCGCCATAAAAGTGAAAAGGCCATCGAAAAACTGCTTTCGCCGGAATTCAGAAACCGCCTGGATGCCATTATTGCCTTCAACTATCTGAATGAAGAAGTTGTTTTGTCCATTGTCGATAAATTTATCGCTCAGTTGAATCTTCAACTGGCCGATCGCCAGGTTACTCTGGATCTCACTCCTGCAGCGCGCAAGCAGGTGGCTTCTCAGGGATACGATAATAAATTTGGAGCCCGGCCACTGGCGCGTTATATTGCCCGGGAGATTGAAACGCCTCTGGCTGATGAAATCCTCTTTGGAAAACTTCAGGACGGTGGTACAGTCCGCATCGGTCTTAATAAAAAGACCGGAAAATTCACCTTTTCTTTCGGAGAAAGGAAAGAGAAAAAGAAAGTCACCAGAAAAAAACAGCCCGTCAAAGAAGGGAACTGAGGTGTCCCGGATACAACATTATGTTACGGCGGGTGGTGTTCTGGTCAACAAAAAACAGCAACTGCTGCTTCTTGAAAGACATGTGCACCGGGCGGGAAATCTTGTGCATGAAATCCGACTGCCCAAAGGACATGTAGATCCGGGAGAGGCCTTGGAAACATGTGCTCTCCGTGAAGTGGGGGAGGAGAGCGGTTATTGGGATCTGGAGATCACCGCCTTTCTCGGTGTCACAAATAGCCGCTTCCACCACGAAAATAAAGAGATTCAACGGACTGAATATTATTATCTGATGGCCTTTCCCGGTGATGATGAAAAACGAGGTCAGCCACAGCCCGTCAGTGAAGAGGAAGCCCTTTTCGAAGCTCTCTGGCTGGCTCCGGACGAAGCCTGCCGGTCTCTCAGCTTTTCTTCAGAAAAAGAAATGGCCCGCCGGGCAAGACTGTATCTGAAACAGAGATAGGCGACAGGAACCGGAGGCGACAAAAAACGGCATGACGGTGGGGGTATGTTTTGCGGAAAATAAGAGACTGGAAGAGTTCAGTAGTCTCAGGGGAATCAGTCGGATCAGTCGGATCTGCGAGGAGCGGAAATTGGGGTCAGACCATTTATGGTGAATCAGTGGACAAAGTGGATCTGCTGCGCGCCCCTTGCTCTTTGTCCCTCGTCCCTGTATTCGTTCTCTTTTTGCACTGTATTACAATCAAAGTGTATACTGAAACAAATTGATAATCAGCCCTATCCTCAGCGCTTGACACTTTGTCTTATCGCTGAGATTAAATGCGCCCGTGAGATTCACGGTGAGCAGAGTCAAAACAAGCCAAAGGAGACAGACAATGGCAAAGTTGGCTATTTGTGGTGGCCGTGCAGTGGCAAAGAAAAGTAAAAAGTGGGCGAAGTGGCCCGTAAGCGATCCTGTAGACGAGAAACTGGTTGCGAAGATTACGGCATCGAACCGGTGGTCTTTTGACGGCCCCATTGAATGGGAATTCGCCGAAAAATTTACAGCCTACCAGACCGCCAAGTATGGAATGTGTATTGCCAACGGTACCGTGGGAATCCAACTTGCACTGGAAGCGCTGGGTGTCGGTGCCTATGATGAGGTGATTGTGCCCGCCATGACCTGGCAGGCCACGGCCGCGGCATGCGTTGATGTGAACGCCCTCCCTGTTCTTGTGGACATAGAGCCGGATACCTGGAATCTGGATCTGGATGCCGTTGAAAAAGCCATCACAGCCAAAACAAAAGCCATTATTGTGGTACATCTCTATGGCTCCATGACGGATATGACTCGGTTGCAGAAAATCTGCCGCAAACACAAACTCTTTTTGATAGAAGACTGTGCTCATCAGCATGGCTCATTCTGGAAGGGCAAAGGCGTCGGCAGCTTCGGTGATGTCAGTTCCTGGAGTTTTCAGGAATCCAAGGTGCTCGCCAGTGGTGAAGGCGGATTCAACATGTGCCGTAACCGCGAACTCTTCTATAAATTGTACAGCCTGCGCAATTGCGGTCGTCCCTATCCCGCCGACCCGCCTGTCTTCGGTTTGAACAAGCCCGCCAGCATGGACAAATATTCTCTTCAGTCGGGCAACTATCGGCTCACGGAATGGCAGGCGGCCCTGTTGCTCGGTGGTCTGAAACGCCTCGATGCCCAGGTCAAACAGCGTGATACGAACGCCATATATCTCAACTCCCTTCTTGAAGAAATACCCGGCATCCAGCCTATGCGTCGTCGCAAAGAAGTGACCCAGCAGAGTTATTTCAACTTTGCCTTCCGTCTGGATACCGAAGATCTGAAGGTCAACAATAAACAGTTCAGCGTGGCGCTCAACGCCGAGTTGGCCATGCAAGATGCTTTTGAGCCGCCTTATGAGCCTTTGAACAACTGCGGTCTTTTCCGGCCTCAAACCAAAGAAAGGCACAGACTGAATGCCGCTTATTGGAAGGCTCTGGATATGACCCGGTATAAAGTTCCCGTGGCGACGGATGCTCATGAAAACAGTGGTGTGACCATTCACCACCAGTTGCTCATGAACTCCCGAAGCGATATGGAAATGGTCGCCTCAGCCATCAAAAAGATCGTGGACAATATTGACCAGCTCCGTGCTGTCAAGCCCGGACAATTGCAAAAATATCAGGCATTGTCCCACTGATTCTTTCCTTCTCTACTCTGTGCGGCCTGATCGGAATAGTATCAGGCCGCCTTTTTTAATCTTCTTTCTGGAAAATTCTCAATACCATGGAAAAAAAAGAGGCCGCTCTGATTCTTGTGAGTGGTGGTCTGGATTCCACAGTGCTCCTTCATTCCTGCAGCCGCCACTATGAAAAACTGTATGCCCTGGCTGTGTCTTATGGGCAACGGCATGAACGGGAGCTTGCCTGTGCACGCTATCAGGCCGGCGAAGTGAATGCTGATTTTACAGAGGCCGATCTGAAGGTCTTCGGTCAGGTGCTTCAGGGAGGCTCCACTCTCCTGCAGTCCGGTGAAGAAGTGCCTGAATTGAACACTATCCCCGAAGCTTTGCGCGACCAGCCTTCCACTTATGTGCCCAACAGAAACATGGTTCTGCTGTCCTTTTCCGCAGCCTTCGCTGAAGCCAGACAAGTGCAGGACATCTATTACGGTGCCCAGGCTCAGGTGGAATATGGTTACTGGGACTGTACGGCCGACTTCGTGGAAAAGATGAATGCCGTCCTGGCTTTGAACAGACGTGACCCGGTTCACATTCATGCCCCCTTTATGGAGTACAGAAAAGAAGAGATTGTTCGTCTGGGACTTGAGTTGAAAGTCGATTTCGCACAGACCTGGAGCTGTTATACAGGAGGAAAAATTCCCTGTGGCCTCTGTCCCACCTGTGTGGAAAGAAACGCCGCTTTTCAGGCATTGGGTCTCATTGATCCGCTCATCACGGTCACGCAGAGTGATACTCCATAACACACAATGACTGAAAATCTTGCCGGGAAAGGTGATTTTGAAAAGGAAATCAGACAAACAGAAATTTCTCGCCGGACATCAGCGCAGCTGGGTCTGGGGACGTCATGCCGTGCAGGAAATTCTCAAAGTGGGGAGGTGGCCTGTTCGGGAATCTTTCTTCGCTGAGACTTTGGGTGAAGAGGAACGACAGACTCTGCAAGTCCTGTTGCGGCCTCTGGATGTCACCCCCTCATATGTGTCTTCAGACCGGATCAGGAGCTTGTGCGGAGCGAAGCAACATCAGGGTTTTCTGCTGAGGATGGGCCCTTTTCCTTATGCTTCCTGGGAAGATGTGCATTCGCAGGCTGGCTCGTCACCCCTCTACCTCCTGCTCGACAGAATACGGGATGCCCATAATTTTGGTACCCTCATCCGTTCCGCAGCCGCTTTGAATGCCTCGGCTGTCATTATCGGTCAGAAAGAACAGACGCCCGTGAACAGTCAGGTGGTCCGTTCTTCCGCCGGTGCCGTCATGCACATGCCCATCGTGCAAGTCGCTGATTGTCTTGTTCAGGCTGAGGCGATGAAAAGAGAAGGAATCACCCTCATAGCGGCCGAGCCCGAAGCAACAGTTCCCGTGTGGAACTGCAACTTCAAACGGCCTGCAGTCCTTCTTCTCGGCAATGAAGCCCAGGGCATCAGCGACGCACTTTCTGCTGCAGCACAGGAGCGGATATGTATCCCCAGAAGCACTGATCTTGATTCACTCAATGTCGCCGCAGCAGCCGCCGCAATCATGTACGAAAGTTATCGCCAAAAGAATTTTGACATTTAACCCGACCAAAGTAGTATAATAAAAGAAGAATACTGATGAAAAATGAGGGAGCCCTCTGGGAAAAGTGGATGACCCTGTCTATTTTAGTTAGCATTATCGTACTCATCACGGCAGCCGTCGGTGGTCTGCTCTTATTTCTTTCCAGAGATTATTATCTTGTGGGAGCCTTTAAGATGGTGGCCTCCACCGGATATGTGGCCTTGTGCATTGCCGCTGGCGGTATTCACAGCAGCTATGGCTGGATCATGCTGGTGGGGATTGTTTTTGCGTGGTGGGGTGATCTTTTTTTGATTTCGAAAACCAAAAGTATCTTTCTGATGGGGCTTTTTGCTTTTCTTTTGACACATATCGCCTACAGTACCGCCTTCATCACCCGCAGTCCGGCGCTGGCCGCACCTGTCGCCGCTTTCTGCATTCTTCTCATACCGGGAATTTTTGTTGTCCGCTGGTTATATCCTCATCTGGAGAAATATCTGATCCCTGTTTTGATTTATATTACGGTCATTACGATTATGCTTTCTCTGGCCGCCGGTCTTTTTCTTACCGGGGGTTCCTGGCTTGTTCTTTGCGGTGCTGCTTTATTTTACTGCTCCGATCTTTTTGTCGCCCGCAGTCAATTTGTGGCTTACAAAAAAATCAATGAGGCCATAGGTCTCCCTCTCTATTACGCCGGGCAAATCCTCCTCGCTCTTTCGGTCATGCATTTTTGAATCCTCCTTCTTTCAGGAATTAACAACCACCCTTTGTTGTACCTTTAAGTGACGGGATAATTTTGATTAACCCGAAACAATAACTGACAGGAGTCTCAATCCATGGCACGTACCCCTTCCACCATGATGCCCCTGGGCACCGTGGCACCTTCTTTTTCTCTGCCTGATACCCGCAATCAAAAAGTTTCCCTGGAAGATTTTTCCCAGGTACCGGCAATGCTGGTCATGTTTCTCAGCAATCATTGTCCTTATGTGAAATTGGTTCGCGAAGAAATCGCACGGATCGGCAAAGAATACAGTGCCAAAGGAGCGGGCATAGTCGCCGTCATGTCCAACGATGTGCGGGCCTATCCGGATGATGCACCGGAGAAAATGGCGGAAGAAGTGGCGGCTGTGGGCTATTGTTTTCCTTATCTCTATGATGAAACGCAGGAAGTGGCCAAGGCCTATGGAGCAGCCTGTACACCGGACTTTTTTCTCTTCGACGGGGAGAGAAAACTGGTCTACAGAGGCCAGATGGATGGTGCCCGACCCGGAAACGGCCAGCCTGTGACAGGCGCCGATCTGCGTGCAGCTCTTGATGCCGTTCTGAGTGGCGAGTCCGTATCAGAGCAGCAGAAGCCCAGTCTGGGCTGCAACATCAAATGGAAGCCGGGCAATGCACCGGACTATTATCTCTCGTAGAAATGATCCCAGCCTCTTTTTTCGGGTTGCTTATGATCCACCAATACCAGTGGCTCTCCTTTAAGAGCATGACCTATGACAGTCAGAGGCAATGAAAAGGCCTCATTGAATCGGGTCTGTACGGATTCGACAGCTTCCGGAGCCACAGCCAGAGCCAGCTCATAATCTTCGCCTCCATATAACGCCCCATCGAGAGGAGAGATATTTCTTTGTTGACTGTACAAGCATTGGTCAGCGGAAAGAGGAAGGGCTGCGGAATCCACCTCTACAGTCAGATCACTGCACTTCGCCATATGCTGTAAATCCTGCACGAGGCCATCACTGATATCCATCATGGCATGGACTTCCGGGAAAGAGCAGAGTAATGAGGCTTCTTGCAGACGGGGGAGAGGCCGCCGGTGAGCGTCCAGTAAAGATACAGGCGCATCATGTCCCTGAAGCAAGGTATGCAAGCCAAGAGCGGAAGTGCCGGGATGTCCCGTGACCATAATCACGTCGCCCGGGCGGATCCCGGAGCGATACAAAACCCGACCTCCCTCGGCTTTCCCAATGACAGTCACGCTGAGCATGAGTCCCCCGGAGGAGGAGACTGTATCTCCGCCGATGAGAGTACACTGACAGCTCTGAAATAGCTGTGTCAGGCCGTCGTAAATCCGACGCAGCGCATTCACTTCCATCTGAGGATTCACAGCCAGGCTTACCAGGGCGTAAAGAGGTGTGCCGCCCATGGCTGCTATATCACTCAATGCGGACGCGGCGGCTTTATGGCCGACATCTTCCGGAGACATCCAGTCCCATTGAAAATGACGTCCCTCCAGAAAAGCATCACAGGAGAGCAGAAGCAGCTCCTTACCCACCTCCACCACGGCGCAATCATCGCCTATACTTTTTTTAACGGTCTCGTCGCTGGCAAGCCCTCCCGTCAGCAAGTCGATGAGCCCGAATTCTCCCAGGTCTTTCAGCTCCTTCAAAGCCCGTCCCCTTCAACTGATTTCCAGGCCGCCGGCAGAAATTCGATGATGTCACTGGCAATCATGGCCCGGATCCCTTTTTCACGGGCTGCAAGATCACCGGCCAATCCGTGGACATAGACTGCAATGGCGGCTGCATCAAAGCTTTTTATGTCCTGGGCAACCAGTGCGCCCATAATTCCAGCCAACACGTCACCTGAGCCGCCTGTAGCCAGCCCTTCATTTCCCAGAGGACAGGAGATGATGCGTCCGTCCGGTGCGGCCACCAGTGTCTCTTTTCCTTTCAGAACCAGAATGACATGCCATTGTCTGGCATATTCCAATGCGGTGGAAACCCGGTTCTTCTGAATATGCGCAACAGGCAATCCGCATAAGCGGCTCATCTCGCCGGGATGGGGCGTGAAAATATCCGCACATCCCTGATGACTTTCACGGTACTGAAAAAGAGTCTCCATTTCTTCCCGGTTTTCGGACAAAGCATTGAGTCCGTCTGCATCCACGATCAGAGGTTGGTTGCTTTCGCGACAGAGAGACCAGACACAGTGTACCGTTTCAGGATGTCGGGACAGTCCGGGACCCAACAGGATGGCTGATTTATCCTGTGAAAAGGCCAGCACTTCAGAAGCGGCCTCGCGCCCGGGACAGCCCTCCGAAGTTTCCGAAAGTCCAAGAAGCATGGTTTCGGTCAATGAAGCCGCAAGGCAAGAGAGGAGGGAGGAGGGGACACAAGCCGTGACAAGACCCACGCCACTGCGATACGCCCCCTGACAGGCGAGTTTCACCGCTCCCGCAAAGCCTTGTGAACCGGCGGCCACCACAAGATGGCCGAAAGTGCCTTTGTGTCCATCCTGGGGGCGTCGGGGAAGGAGGCATCTGATTTCCCGGTGAGTGAGTGGCTGAACCATGAAAGAATTCCTTTCTGTCTCCGCCTATTATGTCATAGAGAAAACAAAAAGACATAAAATCATGAATCCTCTTGGAAAAACGACTCTCTCACAGCCTTCACCCGGAGTCATCCTCTTTCGTGCTACTGCCCGTCAACTTCCATATCTTTTTGAAGAAGTTCATATTGCTGACTCTGCAAGACATGTGCTTTCAAGATATTATGAGCTTCTCGACTCGCAAGGTGTCTTCTGATAATCACGAACAAATAATGTCTTGGGAAACCCTGAAAGACCTTGAGATTCACTCCTGGGAACGCCAATTTTCACATTGGCAGACAGCGAGTTATGACATTGACATTTTGTAAACAGTGATTCGGCAATAGATCTTTTGCTGGCACGAATAAAATAAAAGCCTTTGTAAACTCTGAGTCTTTGTTATCCCGTCAAATGCATACATAAGTCATGGTCTTTTCCCGGGTGTCCTGCCAATGTGGAAATTGGCGTTCCCAGGCAGCGCGACCCAAGGTCTTTAATTTATCAGTGTTAATCAGTGTT
>JAAYJV010000122.1 GCA_012522755.1 Candidatus Hydrogenedens sp. | reverse complement strand
TGAAGACTGTTAAAGCTAGAACCAAAGAAGATCTATGGCAAGCTGTTGCCGCAGCGCTCGAAACAATAACTCCCGATGATACTCGTGGCTTTTTTTTTGATTCAGTCGTACGCATAATATCTTAAAATGCTCTAACGGGAATGGACAGAGTGGCTGAATCGCTGAGTGGACAGAGTGGCCATGTCAGGACTGCAGACCTTTTTATACCGCACAGTTGTTTTTTCGTGTGGTTTGCGCTTTTCGCGGTTAAAACAAAGAAATGACCATTTGCTTGCGGCTGTACAGCGTTATTTTATCTCTTGTCAAATGCCCGGGGCTGTGTTATCATGCAGTCGAAACAGCGTGACCCTTATCTCGCACAGATGGTAAAAAAGGAAAGAAGCATGAAAACACGGATGCAAGATCAGAGACTGACAATAACAGCCGCAGCGTGTCTTGTTTTTGGGCTGGTCTTTTCCTTGCCCTGCTGGAGCCTGGATGCGGAAGAGATCTTGACTGCTTTTCGTGATTCCTACAAGTGGATGGACAATGTGGCCATGAAAGTTGAGGTCGTACAGGAAAGTCTGTCAACCGAGAAATGGAAAAAACCCGTGAGCGGTGATGATTTGTACAATGACAAAATCCGCTCGCTGTACAGTACCGGTCATACGGAAATAGACTTCTACAGGAGTGAAGAAAAGGGTTGGCGCAAAGTCGGCAATTTTTACGGTGTGGACCAGCTGACAGGAAAACAGGCACGCAATAATGACGGGAGCCTTCATGGCTGGCCCATTAATGAGGGCTATTTCAAAGCTGCTGGCGATGTTTTTATGGACCTTTCCTTTTACGATAGAGGGCGGGCTTCTTTGTCTCTGGAGCCTTTCACGGAAAAGAGGAGGCTGGTCAAGGAACGTCACTGTGAGACCGCTTTTTTATTGGGGAATTTTTTCCCATTCAGTCCGGAACTTCTGCCGGACCTTTTGAGTCCGGATATGGTTAAAATTTCTGAGGACAGTCTCGACGGCGAAGCCAGCTGCCTGGTGGAAGTGCAAAGCGATTATGGACATATCCAACTGTGGCTCTCGCCGGAACAAAACTACTGCATGCAACAAGTGATTTTGACCAAGGAAATGGGCCGAGATCTCAACTGGTACGGGGATGGCATTTATGGAGAAGATTACGAAGGCACTGTTCGTATTGCCAATGTCCAGGCAACCCGTGTGCTCAGAACTGGTGAAATAGAGGGTTGTTTTGTTCCTCTGGAAATTGAACGGAAAACACTTGACTCCAAAGATGGTGATCTGGAAGCGCGCAACCAGTCGACAATCACCCTGTCCAATATTCGTTTGAATCCGGATTTCGAGGCCTTGGAAGCTTTCGAGCTGACGGTATACGATGATGCAAGCATCAGTATAAGGGACTGGGGCAGGCGACGATATTCGGATGCCATCTGGGAGAATGGAAAGCCTGTTTTTGATATTGAAGACAAAGAGTTGGAAGCACGGAGTCAGGAGTTTCTGAAAACAGTTACTGTGAAAAAGACCACCCGCTTCACTAAAATGAGACGCTGGGCGAGTCGCACGAGTTCGAAGATAGGCGCTTATGCCTCCTTCCTGGGCAAGCGTTGAGTAGTGATGAAATCCACCGGAATGAAACATGAATCCGAGCTATTGAAATAAGGAAATCCATTATGAAAAAAGCAGGTCTTCAGGGACAACATTTCATAGCAGCGGGAGCTCTTCTCGTTCTTTTTTTAATATTGCCTTTATCCTCCCAGGCTCTGGAAGTGGAAGAAGTCTTACAGGCTTTCCGTGATTCTTATGGCTGGCTGGATAACGTGGCCATGAAGATTGAGTGGGAGATAGAGTCTCTTTCCCCGGACAAATGGAAAAAGCCTGTTTCCGACAAAGATATGGAAAACACCCAGATTCGCTCTCTGTACAAAATCAGCCACAGGAAGACAGATTTTTTCAGGAGCCAGGAAAAAGGTTGGCATGATATTGGAGAGCACTATTACATGGATCAGCTGACGGGAAGAGTGGCACGGGATACGGACGGAAGCCCCGATCGCTGTGCCTTAAACATTGGTCATTTTAAAGAAGCAGGCGATTTTTTTGTGGATTATCAATGGGAGGAAGGAGGCGAGAGTTGGCTGACTGCGGAAGTCTACACGGATAGCATGGCTTTTAGCGGAGGAACGAGCGCGTTGTTACAGGGCCGGCATTTCCCTTTCAGTTTAAAAAGACTGCCTGATCTTTTGGACCCTCATAAGCTTAAGATTTCCGAGAATAGCCTCGAGGGAGAAGCCAGTTGTTTCATAGAAGCGCAATGCGACTACGGGCATATCGAGTTGTGGTTGTCGCCGGAACATAACTATGCGATGCAACAGGTGATCTTGACTAAAGAATTTAGAAAAGACCTGGACTGGCGTGGCGAGAAGATTTATCGGGAAGACTATGAAGGAACAGCGGTTGCGAAAGATATCGTTGCCATTCGGGTCCGGAAGTGGAGCCAGATGGATGGGTATTTTGTGCCCCTGGAAATTGAAAGACGGGCGCTCCTTTCACTGGACGATGAAATAGAGACTCAAACGCAAAGCACCACAAAATTGTCGAAGATTCGTTTGAACCCGGACTTTAAGGCATTAAAAGCCTTCCAACTGGATATTTATAACGACACCTATATTGACATAACGGATCGTGAAACAAAAGACCGTTGCAGGGTCACCTGGGAAGATGATAAGCCTGTCTTTAAAAGCGATAACAAAGAGCTTGCGGAACGGGCCGAGCTCTTTTCAAAAATATTGACGGTGAGTAAAGTTTCCACTTTCTCCAAAATGAAACGTTGGACAAAACGTGCAGGCTCCAAAATAGGCTCTTTTATCTCTTCCATGCGCAGGCATTGAGGCTTTATTAAAAGAGCGGCTCTCCCCCAGTCTGTATCTTTCTCCTTTCTCTGGTAAAATATAGCTATTACAGAGACAGGATTGAGATGACAGAGAAGCCCCACGACCAGAACCCACTAGAAAAAAACATGAATCCGAGCTATTGAAAGAAGGAAATACATCATGAATGAAAGAAGACTTCAGGGACAACACTTCATAGCAATGGGGACTCTTCTCGTCCTTTCTTTAATACTGCCTTTGCCCGCCCAAGCTCTGGAAGTGGAAGAAGTCCTGCAGGCTTTCCGTGACTCTTATGGCTGGCTTGATAACGTGGCCATGAAGATTGAGTGGGAAAGTGAATCTCTTTCCCCAGACAAATGGAAAAAGTCTGTTTCCGACAAAGATATGGAAAACACCCAGATTCGCTCTCTGTACGAAACCAGCCATATAAAGACAGATTTTTTCTGGAGCCAGGAAAAAGGTTGGCATGACATTGGAGAACACTATTACATGGATCAACTGACGGGAAGAGTGGCTCGGAATACGGAGGGAAGGCCCGATCGCTGGTCCTTTAACAATGGTCATTTTAAAGAAGCGGGCGATTTTTATGTGGATTATCAATTCGATGAAGGAGACATCAGTTGGCTGAGTGCGGAAGTCTATACGGATATCATGGCTTTTAGAGGAGGAGCGGGCGCATTGTTGGAGGGTCGCAATGTTTCTTTCAGTTTAAAAAGGCTGACCGATCTTCTGACCCCTGATAATGTAGCAATTTCCGAAGAGACCCTCGATGGTGAAGCCAGTTGTTTCATAGAAGCGCAATGCGACTACGGGCATATCGAGTTGTGGTTGTCTCCGGAACATAACTATGCGATGCAACAGGTGATCTTGACCAAAGAATTTCGCAAAGACCTGGACTGGCGTGGCGAAAAGATTTACCGGGAAGACTATCAGGGAACGGTGGTTGCGAAAAATATCTATGCCACCCGGATCCGGAAGTGGAGCCAGATGGATGGGTATTTCGTTCCTCTGGTAATTGAAGAACAGTGGCTTGTTTCCCTGGACGATGAAATAGAGGCTAAAAGTCAAAGCACCACAAAATTGTCGAAGATTCGTTTGAACCCGGATTTTGACGCTTTAAAAGCCTTTCAACTGGATATTTATAATGACACCTATATTGACATAACGGATCGTGAAACAGGAGACCGTTGCAGGGTCACCTGGGAAGATGATAAGCCTGTCTTTAAAAGCGATAACAAAGAGCTTGCGGAACGGGCCGAGCTCTTTCTGGAAACACTGACGGTTAGAAAAGTTTCGACTTTCACCAAAATGAAACGTTGGACAAAGCGGGCAGGCTCCAAAATAGGCTCTTTTGTCTCTTCCATGCGCAGGCATTGAGGCTTCATTAAAAGAGCGGCTCTCCCCCAGTCTGCATCTTGCACCTTTCTCTGGTAAAATATAGCTATTACAGAGACAGGATCGAGATGACAGAGAATCCCCACGACGAGCACCCACCAGAGAAGACTCCCCCCGCCCCGGAGATCCGTGCAGCCGATGCACCCACGGAACCGGGATGCTATCTCATGCGCGATAAGAAGGGCGAAATTCTTTATGTGGGCAAGGCCATCAATCTGAGGGCCAGAATCAGAAGCTATATCACTCTCAGCGACAGTCGTCATACCGTCAAGTTTCTCATGCGCCGTGTTGCCTCGGTGGAATATCTCACCGTGGCCAGTGAGAAAGAAGCGTTACTGCTGGAAAACACGCTCATCAAGCTGCACAAGCCCCGCTACAATATCCGGCTGCGTGATGACAAGACCTTCATCAGTCTGCGCCTCCACCCGGAAGAGGACTTTCCCCGGTTGACTGTGGTCCGTCGTCGCAAAAAAGACGGTGCCCGCTATTTCGGTCCTTATCACGATACGAAAGCGGCCCGTAAAACACTGAAACAATTGCAGAAACTTGTGCCCCTCCGTACCTGCTCAGACAATGTCTTGAAGAACCGGAGCCGTCCCTGTATTTACTACCAGATTCAACAGTGCAAAGCTCCTTGCGTCAATCTCATCAGCAAAGAAGAGTACGCGGAACTGGTGGAACAGGTGCTCATGATTCTGGAAGGAAAAAGTCGCAGTCTGGAAAAACAGTTGCGCGAAGAGATCGATGCACTGGCGGCGTCGCTCCGCTTTGAAGAGGCGGCTGTAGTGCGGGATCGTCTTTTTGATTTGGAAACGACCTTGCAGCCTCAGCGGACTGTTGCTCTTTCAGGCGCCGACGAGTACGACATTTTCGGCATGCATGCTGAAGGGGCTTTTGTCGAATTTCAGGTATTGTATTACCGGAACAATGCCATGACAGGGGGGGACAGCTTTTCCTTCGATCATGTGGAAGTTCCCCTCAATGAATTGTTCAGCTCTTTTCTGCTCCAGTTTTATGAAGCCACACCGGTGGTTCCCAAAACAGTGGTGCTTCCCGTTGTGCTGGAAGATCAGGATACGCTGGCCGAGATTCTGTCAGAAAAACGGGAACGTTCCGTCACGCTGGTCGTGCCGAAACGGGGACGATTGAAACAATTGTTGAAACTGGCGGAACACAATGCGGAAGGCTCTTTCATCAGTCGGCGTGGCCGGGAAAAAGCGTTGCAGGACGGCCTGGAACAGATTGCCGCTTTGTTTCATCTTCCCTCTCCGCCGGTGCGTATTGAGTGTTTTGACATTTCCACCCACCAGGGCGACAAGACTGTTGCGGCCATGTCGGTCATGACCCGTGGCGAGGTGGACAAAGGGCGCTATCGCCGCTATCAGATTAAAAACAATATGACCCAGGACGATTTCGGCGCCATGCGCGAAGTGCTGACCCGCCGTTTCACCCGGGCCCTCAAAGAAAAGGATCTCCCTGATCTGGTCTTGATCGACGGCGGTCGTGGCCATCTGAATATAGCCCTGGCCGTCCTGAAGGAATTAGGCTTGGAAGCGCTGCCCTGTGTGAGCATTGCCGAGGGCCGACGTGACGCCGGGGGCAAACTGTTGCCCGAACGTTTTTTTCTGCCCGGACGAAGCAATCCCGTGATACCGCCGCAAAATGGTCAGGTGATCCGCCTTCTGGCATCACTGCGCAATGAGGCCCACCGCTTCGCCATCAGTTATCACCGGAAGAAACGCAGCCAGGCCACATTGAAGACCTCACTGAGAGATATCCCCGGCGTGGGTCCGGCCCGGTCGCGGGCACTCCTCGACACTTTCGGCTCTGTAAAGAAAATACTGGGGGCGGCTCCTGATCAACTTGCCCAAGTCCCCGGCATTAGTGCTAAACTAGCAGAGAGTATTCATGCGCATCTGCATGCGGAAAGCTGAGCCGCAGCAGTTGTCCGCCTTTGGATGAAGAGGATAAAATCTTTGTCCCGGTATCATTGCAATTTGGGCTTTACTTTTTTTTCAGTGCCACATGCGTAAAGGCCCGGTGTGGAGGAAGTTTGATGATTAGCGCACTTGTTACGGTGGTCGTTGTATCCGGTATCGTTCTGCTCATCTCTTTGTACATGACGCTCCTGAGTTCTCTTTACCCTGAGCAACTTCGCACCAATGAAGTGCTTCACCTGCGCACGGATGATCTCTGGATCCTGCGTCTTTGCCGATACAGGAAAAGCCGTGCTTCCGGCGAGCCTGTGCTTTTTGTGCACGGGATGCGCTCGAATCAGCATAATTTCACGAATCCGGAAAACGGCTGTCTGGTGGATTATCTGAGCAATAAAGGCTATGACTGCTGGACCATTGATCTGCGGGGTTGCGTATCTTCCCAGGCTCCATTTGAACGGACCCGCAACGAAGTACGTATGGAAGATTATTTTCAGGAAGATCTCCCGGCGGCCATCCGGCATATTCTAAAGACAACGAACTACAGTAAGTTGCACTGGGTCGGTCATTCCATGGGCGGCATCCTGCTTCATGCCTATGTGGACACCCATGGGAGTGAGCAGCTGGCCTCGGCCACCACGCTGGGGACCCCTTTCGATTTCAATGACGCTGGCCGCACTATCCCCCGTTGGATCATGAATTTCGGCATTAAATTCCCTGCTTTTGCAGGCGGTTTTATCAGTGGCATCATTCCTCTCTTCCGACTCCTGCGCATTACACCGCCCATTCTGCCAGTGAACAGACGCAATATTCCGCGGCGGATGCATGCCGGGCACTTCATCAACATGCTCGAACATCCCCTCCCCGGCGTCATCCGGCAGGTGCAACAGTGGATGGATACACAAAAATTTCTGCTCTGTGATGGTGAAGTGGATATCAAAAAGAGCCTGCCCACTTTTCCCGTGCCTCTGCTGGCATTTTATGGTGGAGCCGATCCTTTCGTGGATCACAGACGCGCGATGCAACTTTTTGAGACCATTACTCTGGAAGATAAAGATGTGGTGCTTTGTGCCCGCTCACAGGGCTTCAGCGAAGATTACAGTCATTGCGATCTCGTTTTCGGAAAAGAAGCGGACACGGAAATATTTGAACCCATCGCCCGGTGGCTCAGCGAACACTCCTTCGCAAAAACGCAGGAAAACGGTGCTGATCCGCAACATATCGCCGCAGCCGTTGTCAGCCCGGAAAAAAGGGCGCATATGCTTTCCGGTGCCGCTTATTCGCATCTGAAAGATTCCTCGCCCGTTGTGGAACCTCCTCAGAAAAAAACAACAAAGGAAGATATTCCTCCTTCGACGGCTCCGACAAAAACAGAGACCGCCGATCCGCCAACACGGCGGGTCTCCCGGGTTGTCGTACCCAAAGCCGATACAGTCAAAAAAGAAACCAGGGACAAAGCGCAGAAGCCGGCTGTTTCTGAAGCGCTCGCAACTCCTCCTGTGGAAAAAGAATCGCATAAAGAGGAAAAGGCCGCAGCTGAAACGCCGAAAGTATCCAAGAAAGAAAAAAGTACCGGCACTGAAAAACCACAAAAGAAAGTGGCTCCACGAAAACAAGTCGATGTGCGCCCTGCAACCGTGAAAGCCCGCAAGGCCAAGTCCAAACCGAAACAAGCGGCTCCTTCCGCCCCGGTTGTGCCCGGAGGTCTGGAAATCAGCCCGGAAGTGCTTGCCCGGGCTGAAGCCATCCGCGCCGCCAGGAATGAAAGCTTTTCGCAGCTCATCTCTGATCTGAATACAGAAGAACCAGAGGAAAAGAAAGAAGGTTAAGAGCTGGAAAAGACCGGTACCCGGAATAAAAACCGACGGGACAGCAAAGCCGCAAGCAAATGAACTTTATTTTCTAACCACGAAGTCACGAAGGACGCAGCGCAGCATAGCCGCAACCAAATGATCTTTTTTACCACAGAGACTTTTAGAACCACTGATGGACACTGATAAATTAAAGACCTTGAGTCGCGCAGCCTGGGAACGCCAATTTCCACATTGGCAGGAGACCCGGGAAAAGACCATGACTTATGTATGCATTTGACGGGAGAACAAAGACTCAGAGTTTACAAAGGCTTTTATTTTATTCTTGGTCAGCAAAAG
>JAAYJV010000121.1 GCA_012522755.1 Candidatus Hydrogenedens sp. | reverse complement strand
TAATCCCTTCAAGTCTCTTATGTGCCTCAAGACATACCCCCGCCGTCATCCCGGTTTTTTTGCGACCCGGCACTCGTATCGAAGTATTCAGCCCAAACAACGCAAAAAATGACCGGGATCCAGATTGGGAAGACTATGAGGGGTATGACCGCCCTTTTCCGTGTGTTATTTACCCTTGATCCACTCTGTCCACTTTGTCCACTGACACTGAATCAATACCCGGAACTAACCCTATCCCCTATCCCCTATCCCCTCGCCCGTCACAAGCCCATTTCAATTCTTCGCATTTCCAGTTCCTGAATACGGTCCCGGCACAGCGCCGCATGTTCAAAGTCCATTTTGTCAGCCGCCGCTTTCATTTCTTTGCGCAATTGGGTAATGGACTTATTGAAATCTCTGTCAGTCACATAGATCTCCGGCGCTTCAGCGGCCTTTGACAGGTCCAGATAATCGCGCTCGCATAAGATGGCCACCGTATCGGGAATGGCCTTCTGGATGGATCGCGCTGTGATCCCGTGCTTTTTATTATAGGCCAGTTGTTTTTTCCGTCGCCGTCCTGTTTCATCAAGAGCCCGCTCCATGGCTCCGGTCATTTTATCGGCATACATGATCACCCGCCCCGACACATTGCGCGCCGCACGGCCACAGGTCTGGATCAGACTCGTTTCAGAGCGCAGATATCCCTCTTTATCGGCATCGAGAATAGCGACGAGGGAGACCTCCGGAATGTCCAGCCCTTCCCGCAGCAGATTGATACCCACGAGAACATCATATTTCCCCTGACGCAGCTGGCGGATGAGTTCTATACGTTCCAGCGTCTCCACATCGGAGTGCATATAGCGGATACGGATACCCAGTTCCCGGTAATATTCCGTGAGGTCTTCCGCCATGCGTTTTGTCAGGGTCGTGACCAGACAGCGTTCCCCTTTTTCCGCACGGAGCCGGATTTCGCCCAGAAGATCATCCACCTGATCACCTACAGGACGCACTTCCACTTCCGGGTCAACCAGACCGGTAGGCCGCACCACCTGCTCCACAATGAGCCCTTCGCTTTTTTCCAGCTCATAGGCCGCCGGTGTGGCGCTCACATAAATCACCTGATTGACTCGCTCTTCAAATTCCTCAAAAGTGAGGGGCCTGTTATCCCGGGCACAGGGCAGCCGGAATCCATATTCCACCAGTTTGTCTTTGCGCGATCTGTCGCCGCGGAACATGGCGCCCACCTGCGGAATGGTCATGTGGCTTTCGTCAATCACCAGCAGAAAATCCTCGGGAAAATAACTCAACAGCGTATAGGGCGGTTCTCCGGGCTGACGGCCGTCCATATGACGCGAATAGTTTTCAATCCCTGTACAGTATCCCAGTTCTTCAATCATTTCCAGATCATAGCGCGTGCGCTGATCCAGACGCTGGGCATAGAGTTCCTGCTTTTCCAGGCGCAATTCTTTCAGACGATCCTGCAACTCCAGACGGATGCCCGTGATCGCTTTTTCCAACATCCCTTTTTCCGCCACATAATGGGAACCGGGGAAAATCTCCGCACGACGCAGCTTTCGGATAGTCGCCCCGCGGAGAGGATCTATTTCGGAGAGTCCTTCTATTTCATCGCCGAAAAATTCGATGCGCACGGCACGGTCCGCTTCATAAGACGGGAAGACATCGACAATATCACCACGGACCCGGAAAACGCCCCGATGAAAATCAAAGTCGTTGCGGGAATACTGCATGGTGATCAGGTCTTCAATGAGCTGATCGCGGCCCGGCGTCATCCCCACCTCCAGAGACACTCGCAGCCCCATATAGGCCTGGGGGGTGCCGATTCCGTAGATACAGGACACGCTGGCCACAACAATGCAATCGCGACGGGTCAGGACGGCACGGGTCGCCGCATGGCGCATTTTGTCGATCTCGTCATTGATGGAAGAATCTTTTTCTATATAAGTATCCGTAGTGGGCAGGTAGGCTTCAGGCTGGTAATAGTCGTAATAGCTCACAAAATAATGAACCGCATTATGGGGAAAGAGCGCCTTGAACTCACCATACAACTGAGCGGCCAGTATTTTATTGTGCGCCAGAACGAGTGTGGGCCGTCTTGTGCGGGCCACAACCTGGGCAATGGTGAATGTTTTTCCGGAGCCCGTCACGCCCAGAAGCGTCTGATGAGGCAGCCCTTCCTCTACCCCCGCCACGAGAGCCTCAATCGCTTCGGGCTGATCTCCTGCGGGGGTCAGATCGGTCTGCAGGTCAAACAATCGGGAATCCACCGACTACTCCTCTTTCCGTCGTTCCGTCTTTTTACGGGAGGCCCGTCCCTTGGCGGCCGGTTGCCGTGGAGTACGGGTGGTTTTGGCTTTTTTCCCTTTTTTCCGGACGCCCATATGCATGACTTTATTGACCCCCGGGACCTGGCTCAATACATAGGCCACCTGATCCAGAACGCTTTGTTCCACCACTTCGTATTGAAAATCAAAATGGTTCTTGTTACCGCTGCCCGGCCCGAAATGAGCATTCAAGATTTCTATATTCAGAGGACGGAGGGCATTTGTAATATCAGCAAGCAGGTTGGGCCGGCATTTCGTCACCAGACGCATCTGCGCAATGACAGGAGCTTCACTTTCCCAGGAAACCTTCACAATGCGGGATTTGTCGACGGAGGGGCGCAGAAAATTACCGCAATCAGCGCGATGAATGGAGATGCCTGACGCCAGAGTCACATAGCCGGCGATCTCCTGACCCGGCATGGGGTTACAGCATTTGGCAAACTGCACGGAAATATCCCCCTTGCCGTCAACACGCAGCATCCTGCGGCGCGTCTCTTCGTCCACTTCCCGGATCAGGGGCTGGGTCGGCACACGGGATGTATAAGACATGTGACCGCTCTTCCGATTCGAAGACTTCGCGCCGGCCGGCGGCAAGGCTCCTATCTCACGAAGACGCTGGCGGATGCGCGAACGGGCCCGACCGGTCACAACCACATCGAGCCAGCTGATATGAGGCTCCTGATTCTTGGAGGTCAGAATTTCCACACAATCGCCGTTCTGAAGATTGTAACGGATGGGAACCATTTTATTGTTCACCTTCGCTCCCGTGCAGCGATGGCCGACCTGAGAGTGGATCATATAGGCGAAGTCCAGCGGTGTGGCACCTTCGGGCAGCTCTTTCACCTCGCCCCTGGGAGTCACCACATAAATATAGGGCGTCGCCAGATGATAGACCATATTCGCCATGAGATTTTCCTGGCTTTCATCATCCTGAAGCCAGTCATACATCTTGCGCAGCCACACAAGCCGCTCCGTCAGAAAATCGTTGGGATTGCTTGCCCGCTCTTTATACTGCCAGTGGGCCGCTATGCCTTCACGGGCGATGCGGTCCATCTCCTCCGTGCGGATCTGCACCTCCATCTTCCGGCCATTTTCACGGACGACGGTCGTGTGAAGAGACTGATACATATTGATCTTCGGCCGGGCGATATAATCTTTGAAAGGATAGGCCGGGTCGGGCGACCAGAGCTCGTGCACCACGCCCAGAGCCGTATAACATTCCGTAACGGTCTTCGTGATGATACGGATCCCGTGCACATCGTGGACGTCACTGAATTCTTTGGCCTGACTGGTCATCTTCTGATAGATGCTGTACAGATGTTTGGGACGGCCCGTCACCTTCGCTTCAATATTTTTTCCCTTCAGATGAGGCATGAGGGTATCAATGGTCTCCTGAATATATTGCTTCCGGTCGTCCCGGCGCATATTCAGCTGTCGCGATATCTCTCTGTAGGTACCCGGCATGAGAAAGCGGAAAGAGAGGTCTTCCAATTCCCACTTCCACTCGGACACGCCCATGCGATTGGCCAGAGGCGCATAAATGTTCAAGGTCTCCCGGGCAATACGGAGCTGCGCTTCAGCTTTCAAAAATTCCAGAGTACGCATGTTATGCAGACGATCCGCAAGCTTGAGAAAAAGAACGCGCAGATCTTTGATGGTCGCAATCAGCATTTTGCGGATATTCTGCGCCTGCCGCTGTTCACGGCTCACGGTCTCCCCGGAAAAACTCAGGGTACTGATCTTCGTCATCCCCTCCACCAGATCCCCTATCTCGTCACCCATTTCCGCACGGACACGCTCCACAGGGTGGTGGGTATCTTCCACAACATCATGAAGGAGCCCCGCCGCACAGGTGATATGGTCCTGATCGTATTCCGCAAGAATTGTGGCCACTTCCAGGCCATGCATGATAAAGGGAGCCCCGGAAGCACGGGTCTGACCCTGATGCGCTTCATTCGCAAAACGGTAGGCATGACGCACTACCTCCAGCTGTTCACGGGTACAGCGCCGGCTCAAAACTCTAAGCAATTTTGCAAATGCCTCATGCATGGCTCGTCCCTGTCATAACGCCTCAAAAAGACTTCTGTGCCTGGACTTCACAGTATACCACGTTCAAGCATGAAAATGATGAAAAACTTTTTTCGCACCTCGCCCGCGCCCCTCACTCCTCGCCCCTGTTCAGCTGTCGCGAAATCTCTGTCTATGTACTCAGCATGAGAAATTTAAAAGAGAGCTCTTCCAATTCCTTCTCCCACTCGAATACGCCCATGCAATTGGCCAGAGGCACAT
Organism: Candidatus Hydrogenedens sp.; assembly: GCA_012522755.1. Classification (GTDB taxonomy): domain Bacteria; phylum Hydrogenedentota; class Hydrogenedentia; order Hydrogenedentales; family CAITNO01; genus JAAYJV01. The sequence continues at coordinate 2,839 of JAAYJV010000121.1, read as the reverse complement.
AAATATTCAAGGTCTCCCGGGCAATACGGCATTGCGCTTCAGCATTCAAATGTTCCAGCGTACGCATGTTATGCAGACGATCGGCGAACTTGAGAAAAATGATGCGCTGATCTTTCATTGCAGCCACGAGTATTTTGCTGATGGACAGAGTCTCCCGCTCTTCCCGGCTTATGGTCTCCCCGGAAAAACTGAGAGCGCTGACCTTCGTCACTCCTTCCACCAGGTCGCCTATCTCGTCGCCCATTTCCGCACGAACACGCTCCACAGGGTGGTGGGTATCTTCCACAACATCATGAAGGAGCCCCGCCGCACAGGTGATATGATCCAGACCATATTCCGCAAGAATCATAGCCACTTCCAGACCATGAATGATATAAGGCTCTCCTGAAGCACGGGTCTGATCATGATGCGCCTCGTTCGCGAAACGGTAGGCATGACGCACCACCGCCAGCTGATCTTCGGTACAGCGCCCGCTCAATACTTCAAGTAATTTTCCAGGTGCCTCTTGCATGGCTCGTCCCTGTCATAACGCCTCAAAAAGACTTCTGTGCCTATATTTTACAGTATACCACGTTCAAGCATGAAAATGGTGAAAATCTTTTTTCGCAGCCCAAACTCCTCACCACTCTCGCACCTCGCATCTCGTCCCTCGCCCCTCGCAGCTTCCCCGCAGCTCTTTTTGCACTGCAACGGCCCAAGAGCATACAATGACTGTAAATAACTTATAACCCAAAGGGAGAACCTTAATCATGACCGACAAGAAAAAAGTATATGTGGTATCCAACGGCGACTTCCGGATTCCCGCAAACGTGGAAGGATGGCCTCTCCAGAAAAAAACGCTGGGACAAGTCAAGGCCGCTTTGAAAGAACTCGGCTATACGGCCCAAGTACTGCCCAAGTACAACGCAAAAGACAAGCACGGCTTTCTCACCAAGCAGTGTGAGGGAACCGCCGCCTTCGCGAAAATAGACCCCAAAGCACCGGTCATCGTGCTGCTCAATATCTGGGCCTATTCTCATCATGTATGCGGGCCTCTGCAGACCCATGACGGGCCCATCCTGCTCCTCGCCAACTTCGACGGAACCTATCCGGGGCTGGTGGCATTGCTCAACCACTCGGGATCCCTCGACCGGCTCAATGTCAAGCACTCACGCCTCTGGAGCGAGAGCTTCGGCGATGACCCCTACTTCATGAAACACCTGGAAAGATGGCTGAAGACAGGAAAAACAACCCACAGCATGGCCCATATGGTGAGCGACAGCAAACTCAGCATTTCCAAAGAAGCCGAGAAGCTGGGCAAACGACTCGCCGACTCCATCAAGCGCGAACGCCGCATCATGGGTCAGCTTGATCCGGGCTGCATGGGCATGCTCAATGCCGTCATGGATCCCGCCAAACTGGGCGCAGCGGGGATGCCCATCGAATATCTCAACCAGAGTGATCTTCTGGCCGAGATGAAACTGGTGAGCGATGAAGAGGCTCAGGGCTATCTGGACTGGCTCCTGAAAAAAGGAACCACTTTCCATTGGGGCACAAACAAATTCACCGATCTCGTCTATGAACAGGTTCTCACACAGATGAAAATGTATGCGGCCGCCTGCCGCTTCGTCGCGCGCTATGGACTCAGCAGCATCGGCATCCCCTACCAGTACGGGCTCGTACGTTCCGTGCCCGCCTCCGATCTCGTGGAAGGCATGCTCAACAATACCGACAGACCGCCCGTCCGTGATCCTGAAAGCAAAAAGATCGTTTGTCCCGGTCAGCCCATCCCCCATTTCAACGAAGGGGATATCGGCGCAGGTATACCGCAGCTGCTCATGAACGAAATCTTCGCCGCGAAAAAAATGCCTCAGGAAACCACCCTTCACGACGTGCGCTGGGGCCGTGAGTATGAAGGCAAATTCGTCTGGGTATTCCTCATCTCCGGTGGTGCGCCCCCGGCACACTTCGGCGGCTGGAAAAATACACATGTCTACAGACAGCCCTCCGGATACTTCCCCCTCGGCGGCGGTACCTGCTCCGGCGTATCCAAACCGGGCGTCATCACCTGGGCACGCTGCTATGAAGCCTACGGTGAAATGGGCATGGACTGCGGAACAGGTGAAGTCATCGATATGCCTGAAGAAGAAGTTCAGGATCGGCTCAACAAAACCAATCCCCAATGGCCCATCGCCAATGTGTACATGCCCGGCTATGGCAAGAACCAGCTTATGGCCGCCCACATGTCCAACCATATCATCATGGGCTACGGCGACATCCTCCAGGAACTCGTGGCACTCTGCCGCAATCTGGGCATCAAAGTACGGGTCGCCGGCGACGCAGCCAAAGCACTGAAAAAGAAATAATACGCCAAACCTTTACCCTGACCCTTCCGGGCGCATCGATCTCAGCTTTCGATGCGCCCTTTTTTTATTGTGGACTTGGTGCGGGAATCACAGCACAACCGCAGGCAAATCAGCCTTTCTTTTTTTCACCAGGTCAATCACGGAACACTCGGAAAAACACATCTTAACCGAAGAGATGACGCTGACACGAGGTTCCCAGGTAAGTACCCGACGGCTTTATGTCTGTGTCGAGAAGATAGAATAACGTAACGGCGACACACAATACTGAGGAAGGCGGTCATACTGCTTAAAGTCTCCCAATCTGGATGCCGGTCTTTTTTGCGTTGTTTGGGCTGAATACTTCGAAACGGGGTGCCGGGTCGCAAAAAAACCGGCATGACGGCGGGGGTTGGTTCTGGGGCATATAAGGGACTCAAAGGGATCAGTGGTGTCAGGGGGAATCGGTCGGATCGGACGGATCTGTCGGATCGGACGGATGTGGGAGGGGCGGGGGT
>JAAYJV010000120.1 GCA_012522755.1 Candidatus Hydrogenedens sp. | reverse complement strand
ACCGCGATCGGGTGTATTGATGTTGTGTTTGTGCTTTGATTGTTTTTCGGGCGAAATATTTTTCGCCCCTACCGCGATCGGGTGTATTGATGTTGTGTTTTTGCCTTGATTGTTTTTTCGGGCGAAAGATTTTTCGCCCCTACCGTGATCGGGTGTATTGATGTTGTGTTTGTGCTTTGATTGTTTTTCGGGCGAAAGATTTTTCGCCCCTACCGTGATTGCTTGTATTCATGTCTCCCTCCACTCCGTCCACTTATCCCCATCATCTCTTTGAAAGCCTTTCCCTTCAGAGGCTATACTGAAGCCAATCAAAAACATTCTGTCGTTGAATAAAACCAGAATGCTGCAAAGGAGAAGCTGTGTCAAAAAAACAGAGTACAAGCCGTCGTGATTTCTTGCGGGCTGCGGGCGGAAGCGGTGCTTTTGCCGGATACAGCCTTTTTGTCCGGATGAATGATGCAGAGGCTGCGGAAATTCCTCTGCCCGCCGGAGTGGAAAATACAATCACCGGTGTGGCGGCGAAACCCGGTGCACCTGTGCCCCACGAACCCAATATGATCCGCCTGGATCTGGAATGCGATTTTCTGGTGGCTGGTGGCGGCATGGCCGGTATATGCGCCGCCCTGGCTGCTGCACGTCACGGAGCCAAGGTTGTTCTGGTTCAGGATCGTTCGCGTCTGGGCGGCAATGCCAGCAGTGAAGTGCGCATGCACATTGTGGGCGCAAGCTGTCACAAAGGACGTCTGGGCTGGCGCGAAGGCGGCATCCTCGAAGAGCTGCGCCTGGAAGATGCCAAACACAATCCCCAATGGTGCTATGAATTGTGGGACCTGCTCCTTTATGACAAGGTTATACAAGAACCGAATATCACGCTGCTGCTGGATACCTCCGTCTTTCGCGCTGTCGTTTCCGAGGGGCGTATTCAGGAGGTCTGGGCCCGGAGCGACCTCACAGAAACACTGTACTGCATCAAAGCGCAGTTCTTTGCTGACTGCACGGGTGATTGTCGCCTCGGCGTGGAAGCCGGTGCGGAATATGTTGTGGGCCATGAGTCCCGCGCCAAATACCAGGAAAACCGCGCGCCGGAAACAGCCGGAACAGAGACTCTGGGCAGCAGCATTCTTTTCATGGCCTCCGATTACGGATATCCCATTCCCTTCACGCCTCCTCCCTGGGCACGCAAAGTGACTGCAGAGCAATTGGAACTGCGCAAAATCCGTTCCTGGGAATATGGCTACTGGTGGATTGAGTTCGGCGGAGAGGATGACGCCATCAAAGACAACGAAGCGATACGAAAAGAGTTGTTGTCCATTGTTCTCGGCGTCTGGGACTATATCAAAAACTCCGGGAACCACCCCGACAGTGCCAACTGGGGCATGAACTGGGTGGGCATGCTCCCCGGCAAACGGGCGAGCCGACGCCTCATCGGACCTCATGTCCTGACGGAACAGGATCTGCTCGGACTGAACGGGCACTTTGAAGATGCCGTGGCCGTGGGCGGCTGGCCCTTTGATGACCATCCCCCCGGGGGTTTCGATGCCGTCAACCTCATCCCCAGTGATTCCGTACGCATCAAAGAAGTATATTCCATTCCATTGCGAGCCCTCTATTCGGTGAATATAGAAAACCTCTTCATGGCCGGTCGCAATATCAGCGCTTCTCACGTGGCCTTCACCTCCACCAGAGTCATGGGTACCTGTGCGGTGGAAGGACAGGCCATCGGTACGGCTGCAGCCCTCTGTGCCGACAAAAACATGATGCCCCAAGAGCTTTATGAAAACAAAGGCCTCTTCAAATCCTATCAGCAGCAACTGCTTCGTGATGATCAGACCATCCCCGGGCTGGCCAATCAGGATGAACAGGATCTCGCTCTCCAGGCCGCTTATGTCAAGGCATCCCACACTGTCGAGGGCAGCCGTCCGGAAAATATCATCAACGGTTTCGTCCGTGATATGGCTGAAGAATGGAACAACCGCTGGGGTGGCCAGCTGCAAAATGGAAGGGCCTGGATAGAACTGGGCTGGGAAAAAGCACAACGACTGTCATCCATACAGCTCACCCATGACACAGGCTTCAGTCGTGAACTCACCCTGTCCGGCCAGGCTGGCGTGCAGAAACCTCAGATTCGAGCCGCCCAACCGGAAACCATCAAAGACTACCGTCTCCTCTACAAAGAAACAGAAGAAGGCGACTGGAAAGAACTGGCAGCGGTCACTGGCAATTATCAGCGTCTGTGCCGTCATGTCTTTGACCCGATTAATGCGCTCGCTGTACGGCTGGAAGTGACGGCCACCAATGGCAACGACGAGGCCAGACTCTACGAGATGCGCTGCTACGCCTGATCAGATGGGTCAGTGGCAATACCGGCGGCGCTTTACCGCAGACAGGAAGCCAGCGCCTCGGCGGGATCACCTGCGCCGAGAGAGGCGATCTGTTCCCGGCTGTAGCCATGGGCCTCCAGAGGCTGGATAATGTCCTCTTCAAACTGAGGTACATAAAAGCACAAAAACGATCCCTTTCCCTGCGCTTCCCAATGGGGGAGCCAGGGGGGGATGAGTGCTCCTTCCCCGGGCTGAAGCACAGAGGAACCAAAGGGATCCGCCAGATGGAGCGGGCCGTCCAGAGCCAGAACAATTCTGAAAGAACTCCCGCTCATGGCAAAGACCGTGTCTCCATGAAAGCGGATCCGTTCCGTCGCAAAGAAGCGACAGGCACAAAGATAGTCCCGTTCATAAGAATCTTCCGTACAACGGAGCGGAGCAATACGCCCACAACCCGACCCGTTGAAACGGGTTACTTCCAGAGCCTGATCCACATGCAATTCCCGAGGCTTGCCATCAGGATCCACCCGGTTCCAGTCATGAAGTCTGTAGGTGATATCACTGTTCTGCTGGATTTCCGCCAGGAGAATACCGGCGCCGATGGCGTGGACCATTCCCGCCGGAACGAAAACTGAATCGCCGGGCGAGACGGCGAAACTCCGGAGCAGCTCGGCACATCGGCCTGTCTGCAAGGCCTGATGCAGACCTTCTTTACTCAGCCCCGGCTGGAGTCCTGCTGTGATCCGGCTTCCTGATGCCGCTTCCAGAATATGCCACATCTCGGTTTTCCCGCCGTCTTTCTCACCCAGAGCCCGGGCCGCATCATCATCGGGGTGCACCTGAACGGAAAGCACCTCCTGAGCATCAATCAATTTCAGAAGAAGGGGGAATCGGCCATTGAGAGCCGCTTTCGCCTGCGAACCCAGCAAAGTGCTTCCCAGCTCATCCATGAGCATGCGCAACGATGTTCCCTGACGGGGCCCGTGAGATACCACACTCTCACACTGGGGATGATCGGAAATAAGCCAGGCCTCTCCGATGGGCTCTTCTGTGACCGGAGTGCCGCTCAGGGCACCCAGCCGGGAACCGCCCCAAAGACGGGGAGCAAAATATGCCTCAAATTGAAGAATGCCGAAATCCATGGATCAGACTCCTCTTGAATCAATGATTATATCCTTATGAACAGGATAGTACCGCAAAAGACGGGCAATAGAGAAACAAAGCTGTGAAGCGGGCGGGGGTATGTCTTGGGGCAAAGGAGTGGATGGCTCAAGGGAATCGGTCGGATGTGGGAGGGACGGGAGGTGGCCCTTGGTTTTGATGCAGTCTCAATGGACAGAATGAACCAAGTGGACGTGTTAAGACTACAAAAACACCGTGTTTTAACATTCCCAACCAAGGGCACCCCCCGCCTATCGTCACCCCGGTTTTTTCGCGCTGAGGATGTGGTGCAAAGATGATTACAGAGACAACGCGAAAAAGACCGGGGCCCAGAATAAAGCCCAGACGAATGGCGTGAAGAGCAAGGAAATGAGAGCCAAGGATAAATAAAACACTGAAGAAGATGGTCATACCCCTTATAGTCTTCCCAATCTGGATCCCGGTCATTTTTTGCGTTGTTGTGGCTGAATGCTTTGAAAGGCGGGCCGGGTCGCAAAAAAACCGGGATGACGTCGGGGATATGTCGTGAGGCATATAAGATACTCGAAGAGATCAGTGGTCTCTGGAGAGTCGGTCGGATCGGTCGGATCGGTCGGATCGGACGGATGTGGGAGGGACGGGAGGTGTCTCTTGGTTTTGATACAAGGTCAATGGACAAGATGGACAGAATGAACCAAGTGGACGTGTTAAGACTCTAGATCTTTTTTATGCCGCACAGTTGTTTTTCCGTGCTGCTACCTGTAATCTTCCATTATTTTTTCGAAGAAGTTCATATTGTTATCGACCTGAGCCCTTTAACTTCAATATGTGATACGACCACAGATTCGACAACCTGTCTTCTGACAAAATGCCTTTGGAAACCCTGAAAGACCTTGAGAGTCACTCCTGGGAACGCCAATTTCCACATTGGCAGACAGCGGGATATGGCACCGATTTTTTATAGACAATGATTCGGCAACAGGCCTTTTGATGGCCACGAATTATATAAAAGCCTTTGTAAACTCTGAGTCTTTGTTCTCCCTTCAAATGCATATATAAGTCATGGTCTTTTCCCGGATGTCCTGCCAATGTGGAAATTGGCGTTCCCAGGCTGCGCGACCCTAGGTCTTTAATTCATCAGTGTTAATCAGTGTTTATCTGTGGTTCCAAGGGACGTCGTGTCAGTGTCATCTCGTCGGTTAAGATATGTTTTTCCGTGTGTGACCTTATTGACCTGGTTCAATTGGAAAAGTTCATTTATTTGCAGCTATGCTGCGCTATAATCAGACAAATTATCCTGCACCTCTCCGCTGTCAAGTTGTGCAGCCTTTCACTTCTGCGGTATAGTGAGCCCTCATTATCAGAATATCCCGCAAAAAGCATTGACTTCAATCTCACACAACCAAGGAACAGATTATCATGATCAGAAGCCTGTTGCTTCTCAGCGTGCTTTTATATGCCCCTCTTTCTCCAGGAGTTGAACTCTTTCAGGACAGTTCCCAGAACTACGGTTTCAAACTCTCCAATGTCGCCTCCACGGAAAAACCCCTCATTATCTCCAATGTCTTTATTGCCACCCCGTCTTATCGGATCCCTCAATGGCGGCTGGCGCAATGGGGCACCCGTTATAATCTCGTGTCCGCTGTGGAAGAAAGCCTTCCCGGCGGGATCCGTAGTCTGAGCAACGAAGGGAAGACCGTGCTCCTCCATCCCGGCGGACTGGCCGGCGAAGGGGTTACGCTGGAGGTGAAAGGCCGTGCCGAGTATCCGGAGCGACTGCGTAAGCGTGGCGAGCCCTGGCCTCATCTGCTGGTGGAGCAGCGATTGAAGCCTGTTGCCTGTGCTGATTGGAAGGCTCTGGATTTTCATCTGGAATTCTTTGTTGAAAAATGCGAGCCCGCCACAGATTTGACTCAGGATCCGGGACTGCATACAGCACAGGTGGGCGTATTCTTTACAGTCCATAATATCAACAGGAAAAGCCCCGATTATCGGGATATGATCTGGTTCGGATTGCCCGTCTATGATGTGCGCTTCGGCATGTCACCGGGTCATCAGGCGCTGGACATCGGCAAAGGCGATGCCACCGGTAAATTCATCTGCACTCTGGAAGGAAGCCGCTTCTATGAGGAGGAAATCTTTCCGGGCAAATGGCACACCCTGGCTGCAGACCTGATTCCGCAGTTGAAAGATGCCCTGGCCGCTTCACAGGTCCACGGGCACTTTACAAATTCGACACTGGATGATTTGCGCTTTACCTCCTTCAATCTCGGCTGGGAGGTTCCCGGTATCTACGACTGCTCCATCCACTTACGCAAATTGAGTCTCCAGGGTACGCCCAAAAAGAGCCCGGGCCGGACTGTCAAAGGAAAAGGAAAAATACCATGATCCGTATTCATCTTGCAGAAGGGGAGGAGGGATGTCGCCTCGCCGTGGAACGTCGGGCCGTGGCGGTGATCGTTGACGCACTGCGGGCAAGCGCTACAGCTGCGGGCCTTCTGGAAGCAGGTGCTCTGGAGATTTGCGCTGTCCGTGAAGTGGAAGAGGCACTGGCCATGAAAAAAATCTGGCCTGATGCTCTTCTGTACGGGGAGCGTGGGGGACTTCCGCCCGAAGGGTTTGATTTCGGAAACAGTCCGGCCGAGGCTTTTCACGCCAAAGGACGACGGGTCGTATTCACCACCACTACCGGTGCCGGACGCCTCATCAGTGCTTCCGGAGCCAAAGCCGCGCTCATGGCCACCACAACCAATGATACTGCGCTCATGGACTATCTCTGTGCGGAAAAGACTGAAGAACTGGTCATTATCCCCGCCGGACTCGCCGGAGATCCCGATTTTGACGGTCAGGAAGACTGGGTCGCCGCTGTATGGCTTGCCGACCAATGTGTGCGCCATCAGGAACTGGGCGCTCATCTTCGCTGGGGCGAAGGGGAAGAAAACTATTGTTATTATCGTGAACGGATTGAAAAGGAGGGGGTGAAGGCACTTTTTCACAGCGCGCCCCACGCCGATAAGCTCCGCGCCATATCCATGGAAAAAGATATTGATTTCTGTGCACAGACTGGCATCTGCAACGCTCTCCCTGTCATGGTCGGTCCCTGCGGATCCGGAGTGCTTCTCCAGGCCTGGACACCGGGATCGGACTGAAGAGCACGTTCCCTTTGTAAAGTATCAAAACAGCGGGAATAACCGGGGGAAACAAGCCGTTATACTCGTAACAACATGAAAGGACATGCCATGTCAGATACACAAAAACGTTTTTCAGCCGATATGTCTGTGGCCGATGCCATGAAACTGCACCCGAGAGCGGCGGAAGTTTTTGCCGCCTTCCATCTGGGTGGATGCGCACACTGCCACATCAATGCCTATGAAACTGTCGAGCAGGTCTGCAGCGCCTATGGCGTGGAAGTGAATGTACTGCTGGAAGTTCTGGAAGGTCTCTTTGAAAACGAGGCTACCCCTGCTTCCTGACAATTTTCTTGATTTATGCCTTTCTGCAAGTAAATCCCCGGCGAAGCGATTTCGTCGGGGATTTCTCTGTTTGGGCTGTAAAACAGATATTTTTGCAGGGGGTTTATTGTTGACAAACAGTTGACAAATGTGCAGAATACTGTTACACTTATAGAAACCTATAATAGTCTTGGTCGTCTGAAAACCTCCCGGGTCATGCCTCAGCAGCCGGAGGGGGGGAGCGTATGCTCTTTGATATGCAATTGTTTTGCAATAATGGCATTGTATAAAGGAATATCCTTATGACAGCGAAAGCCTTTGGGTGGAAGAGCGGTCTGGTTTCTGTTGGCTTGTTAGTGCTTTGCTGCAGCCTCTCGGCCTGGGCACAACCGACGATTAAAATTACCGGTCCTGATCCTTTTTACTGGGAGTGCAGTGTGCCTTATGACGATTTGGGAGCCATCGCAACAGACAGTAACGGCGAGGATATTACCCGACATCTCGTTGTTGACGGTGCTCACAATATGGATACAACCATACTCGGGGCGACCTATGAGGTGAAATACACAGTCACGGACAGTCTGGGGCTCACGGCCACAGACACACGCCGGGTTATTATCACGGATACGGTGCCTCCCTTTTTTGCTCTGGAAAAAGATCTGAATAACAGGACGGGAGAAGTTCCCATCACCATGATCCCTATTCCCAGCGATCCGGATAAACAACCCGTTCCTCCCCTCTGGCTCATCTGGTTGAAAAAAGAATTCGGTCCTTTCCCTGAACTCGAAGGGGAAGAGGAAGAAGATCTGGAGCCCGATCCTGAAGAGTTTACCCTTACTCTCGAGGATATCAAGGACTGGCCCGAATGGGCTCAGCAAATTGCCTGGGTCTGGTATTTTTATCCTCTGGGCAAAAGGCAGATTTATCGGATCCCCAATTGGGGGGGGGCGCCCATGCAATGGCTGTGCAGTGATGAGCCCTGGAAAGATCCGGGTCTGGAAGTCTTTGATGCCTGTGACATAACCGTTCCCCTCGATGAAGTCTATGTCGTCATGGCCGAAGCCTATCTGCATGAAAATTATGCGTGGGAAAAACAAATCTGGCGAGGAAAATATACGGAACATAATCCCAATTATCTGCTCCCACCCGGAGGCAAACCCTATCTGGTGGGCTATCGTTTTTACTACTACGCTCCCGACACAGCCGGTAATCTGGGCGTTGCCGTACGGGATGTACAGCCTACGTATTGGTCAAGTTTGACTCTTGTGGAGCCTACTTATTTTGAAGTGAAATGCGGTGATGATTCCATCTGGCCGCAAATTGAAATGCTGGAAAAAGCAGACCGTTACCTCGACTCATGTCGTGGAGACGTGTCCTTTCTGATCAGCAAAACAGGTGAAGTCCTCTGGGATACTCCGGGCACCTATTACCTGACCTATGTGGCCGGCGGAAGAGTCGCGAGACGGACGATTCACGTGCAGGACGCCTTTCCGAACGTAACGCTCCTCGACAAAGACCAGAATATCATTCCTCCTCTGAAGGGTGAGGATGATCGGGAGAGGTTTGAGAAAGAAGCGGCGGCCGTGCTCAACTGGTGTGATTATCTGCGGGAAGATCCGGTTGATGATGGTGCCATCATTGTGGAAGAAGAGGAATTCGGGCTGCAATACTGGTGGCCTCTGCGCCCCGATGAAGGCTTTTACGTGACAGATGGCTGTGATGATGGCTATGTGATTTCCTCCCAGACCAGGGTTCATGGTACCGGTGAAATTTCCAAGATACTTTTGGGATTGGCGGCCCGGGGGCTCTCTCAGGGCCATGAAATTTACCACCGCCTGTGGTACGAAGCCAGGGATCCCCGTGACAACAGAGCCTATGTCGAACGTCCGGCCCTGATTGTATATATCCCACCCATCCTCTCTTTCAATATTGCCCCCGATGGCGCTTCGGATCACGGTGCAGGCATCTGGGTTCCCTCCCAGGTTTATTTTGCCGACAACAAGTTCCAGTGCGGACATGACATCTCGCTTCCGAATGGGAAATTTGATCTCATTGGTTGCAATCTGGGCAATTTGCCGGCCTATGTCATAGACAGAGGCGGGCTGAGCACCACCAATCCCGAAGTGGGTGTTTATACCGTTACCTACAGCAGTTATCCGATCGACCCCTCCAGAGGCCTGTCGTTACAGGTGGAAGTGGAGGTCGTGGATACACAGGCTCCCAGCGTTGAGTTTGGTAATCTGGGAGTTCCGGAACATGATGGATGGATGATCCCCTGCTTTGAAACAGGTACTGTGGATTCCATCGAGCTCATTGATGGCTGCAGCAGTGCCAATGATCTGACACTGCAGAAATTTATCTGGCGCCTCCTGGACGATCGTTTTGTCAACCGGGTGCCCGCTATCGAACGCAATGCCAGAGGGAATCCGGTGGATTACAGTCGGAACAATCGCTATAAAGCAGATCCCGGAAATTATGTCATCATTTATACGGTGGAAGATCCGGATGGAAATACGAACCTGCCTCTCGATGATAACGGCCTGCCTTATGTCTTCCACTCCAACGGTGGACTGAATATTTTTGAAGAAGGCGGTAAAGTCTCCAACCGTTTCAAAGACTCTGTCCGTCTTGTACGTACAGAAGCCGCTTCCCTATTCAGCTCTGATAATCCTGTGGACGAGGAAAGCGGCTTTTATCTGCTTGATTGCGTAGCCGATGTGGAAGAATTCCTGAGTGAGAGTCTCGTTGAAAATTGTGCCGCAGACAGCAGGAGTCGTTTCATTTGGAGATTCCAGGAAGATGGCACAATCAAGAGGGACCGGCTGGATCAGCCCACCCACCACGATGCGACCTCGCTCAAAGGACGCTTCGGTGATTATGTGGCTGTGATGGTGTCTCAGCGCGGACGTGTAAACCAGCCGCCCATTACGAGCCAGAAACTTCCGGATATCATCAATAATCAGGGATATCTCAAGGATCCCGATGCTCCGTATCTGATTCGATTCCGCATTGAAGACACGGAACCGCCGATGATGACACTCATTGGCAGCGAGATTGTCACACTCCTTTCCGGGGAACCCTATATCGAACAGGGCTGCGAAGCCTACGATATCTGTGACGGCTCTCTGGATAAAGAAATAAAGCAGTCACCTCTTCCCAAAGATATAGATACTTCCAGACCCGGCCGCTATACCATCGTTTACACGGTGGCGGATAAAACCGGCAATGTGGGAACAGCCTATCGGACAGTCAACATCATTGATCTGACTTCTGAGGACATGGAAATCACCATGCTCGGCGAGAAAGAAGTCGAACTTGAATGTGGCGATCCCTATATTGATCCCGGCGTGGAAGCCCGTTATGCCGGCGAGAGTCTGCGGGTCTTTTCACGAAGCCACAACTATTTTGGCGTCGTCGGAACGGAAACAGGCATCATTACCCTCAATTACTATACAACCACGGACCATGGTACGGAATTGCTCATCGGTGAACGCACAGTCATCGTGAAAGATACGACACCGCCCGTGATCCGCCTCAATGGCATGCCGGAGCAGACACTCACACTGGGGCAGCCTTATTTTGAAAAAGGTGCTACAGCCCTTGATGTATGCAGCGGTGAGCTCACTGTTCGGGCCGATGGTAAAGTGAATGTCTCCAAAGAAGGCGTCTATACCATCACCTACAGTGCTGTGGATGATTCCGGTCTTGAGGCATCAACGGAACGCATTGTTACTGTGGAACGTGATAAAGCAGTTGTTGAAGGTGAAGCGCCGGTAATTGTTGAAGGTGAAGATGAAGGCGATCCCCGAGAAGGGGAGGATGGTTCCCCTGAGGAAACCGGCTGTGGTGGATGCACAGGTTGTAACGGCAAAAAGATATCTCCAGCCGAACTTCTGGGCGACTATCTGCTGCTGGGTGTCAGTTTGCTGGCCTTTGCGGCCTTCAGACGTCGGAGCTGACAAGTTTCCGCCAGGTGTCTGTAATGATCTCCGATGCAATTGCAATTGTAGCATCGGAGACAAGGCAACAGTGATGTCTGTTCGATTCATGCTGTGCTGAGTTTTGCGAGCAATACAAGGAACCCATATGGCTTCAGAAAAAAAAGAGAAGAAAATGGCACCGTCCAAAAAAGCAGAGGCCAAGAAAACAGTGAAAACAAAAGCCAAATCCACGGCGGTGAAAGCCAAAGCCAGGCCAGCCAGCAAAAAAGTGGAGGCTGAAAAACTGAAAGCCGAAGCTCAGCTTGAAACAGCCGCGGCCAAGACGGAGACCCCGAAGAAAAAGAGGGCTGCTGCAAAAACCAAAGCCAAGGCGGCCCCCGAAAAGAAAGCGGCCACAGCCAAAAAAGCGAGTCCGAAAAAGGCGGCTGTAAAAAAAGCAGCCCCTGCAAAAAAAGCCACGACCAAGGCCAAAGCTGCGGCGAAACCTGCGGCGAAAACAAAGACAACAGCCAAGAGTGCTGCGAAGCCGGAGGCGAAAACAAAGACAACAGCCAAAACCGCTGCGAAGACTCCAAAAACAAAAGCGCCAGCCAAGGATGCCAAGGCAAAAGCAGCAGCGGCAACTGGTGGTAAAGGCGGTGCGGCCTCGAAAGTGGAAGTGGCGGAAGCACCCCGGCACACAACAGTGAATATCAATTTTCTCGTCAGTGTCGCCCGGGCTATTAAAGAAGCTGTGGAACCTCTCATTCACTCGCTCAAAGGCCGGGAGATTGTAAGCGAAGCCACCAGCGGTGACGTGACCTTCCAGATAGATAAAATGGCGGAAAAAGCACTCGAAGTGTACCTGCGCTCTGCAAATCTGCCCCTGTCCTATTATTCAGAAGATGAAGGCTATTCAACTTTCACCTCCAAACAGCCCAAACACCTGCTCATTGTGGATCCCATTGACGGAACACGGGCCGCAAAAAATGGTTTTGAAGGCTGTGTCGTAGCCGTAGCCTCCACACGTGTACTGGAACGGCCCACCATAGCCGATATTGATTGTGCCTGTATTCTGGAGCTCACAACGGACCGCTATTTCGTGGCTGAGCGCGGGAAAGGGGCCCGATATTACTATAATGGAAGTCTGAAGCGTCCCAAACTTTCAGCCAATACCGATCTGGAAGCCCTCATCTGGTCCATGACCATACCGGCCAGGCCGTCAGAGCTCATTTTTCCCACAGCCGCACGCCTCATCGATCTGTCCAGTCTGAAGGGTGGTTTTTTCGGCTGCAACAGTACTTCTTTCAGCCTTACACGACTTCTGACAAACCAGATGGAAGCCAGTGTCGATTTTGCCAACCGCTATTACAGAGACATGCCCGATCAACTCAAACAACTCTTTGTTTTTGCAGGAAGAGGCAAGGTGATCGGTGTTGCTCCCTACGACCTGGCTGCGGCTCTTCTTATCGCACAGGAAGCAGGATGTGTTGTCACCGACGCATACGGGAACTCATTTGATGATCTGCTTCTCCTCGACAGCACAGAATCCAATCAACGTTCTGTTATAGCCGCCAGCAATGCAGGGCTTCATGAAAAGCTTCTGGTCTTTTTCGATACCCGAATCAAACAGTATCAGGAAAAACTGCAACATTTAAAACCAGCTGATTAAATATAGAAGAAGTGGAAAGAGTTTTCTGGAACTCCGCCGGTCCCGGCTTCTCGCCCGGATCCCGGTCATTGTCTTGCGCCAGACCTCTCTTTCCGGAGAGAAAGAGGGATTTCAGAATACCCTCTGAAAGGTGAGTCTGTAATGAGTATTGTTCTGGTTCCGCTGGCCCCGGGTTGTGAAGAACTGGAAGCCGTATCAGTCATTGATATCCTGCGCCGTGCCGGATTGAAAGTTGTTTGTGCCGGTCTCAATGATCTCACGATCAAAGCCAGTCGAGACGTTGTTTTCAAGGCGGATCAATTGTTGGTCGAAACTCTGGAAAAGGAGGATATCGGTCTCGTTGTACTTCCCGGAGGCATGGGCGGAACGGAAGCGCTGGCAAAGGCCGCTTTTTTTACAGACTGGCTCAAAAAGTATGCCGCCGCCGGAGGTCGTGTGGCCGCCATCTGTGCTGCACCGCTTATCCTCGATCAGCAAGGGCTTCTGGAAAATAAAACATTCACCGCTTATCCCGGTGTTCTCGACAAACCGGCTTCCGCCGGAGCCCGCTTTACCGGTGCCTCTGTGGAGGTGGACGGCAATATCATCACTTCCCGCGGACCGGGAACAGCACTGGATTTTGCCCTCACTCTGGTTGAAGTGATGAAAGGGCTGGAACAGCGTCGCCAGGTCGAAGCCGATCTGGTCCGCTAGAAAAGCAGTTTTTACCCGATTTTTGAATAGAAAAAGCTTCTTTGATCAGGAATAAATTCTTGACAAAGAGGATGGAAAATGGCATTATAATAGGCATCGAGTTTTTTAATTCCCCTTTTCCGGGATGACATACCGATTTACGATGTCGGAAGGCGCAAGGAGTGCACTTTATGAAGAGTACGCATACGGCTGCCGGGCTTATTGCCGGCCTGATCCTCATGGCGTTGATACTGCCCGGATGTCCGCCTCAGCTGGGCGTCGAACTGGTGGTCTCCCAGGACACGCTTGATTTCGGATACGACCGTAGCGAAGAAGTGGTCAAGGTGCACGTCAATCAGACAGGCACACGAACCGAACCGCTGCAGGTTACAGCCGATCAAGCCTGGATTCTCCCCCAAAACTGTCTGGACTTCAAGGACGGATGTATCAGTGCGGGGCCTTATCACGACCTCATTTTGCGTATCCGCATTGACCGGAACAAACTGGCTATGGGCTTGAATACGGGTGCCATCCGCCTGAGAGCCAACCCCGCCTCAGTCAAAACCATTCAGATCGTTGCTCAGGAAATCGCACAGGCTGATTTTTACGTGCGCCAGAGTTCTGTCGCTCTGGGCAAGGCCGTCGAGTTTGTTGATCTGAGTCAGGTTGCCGAAGAAGCGGGCAATCTTGTTGCCTGGAAATGGGAGTTCGGTGATGGCAACGAATCTACAGCCATCAATCCCACCCATGTATACGCACAACCCGGTATCTATGATGTGCGCCTCACAATTCAGACAAGCAAAGGCCTGGTGCGTACCGTGGAACAGAAGGCACTGGTTCAGGTGGAAAGTCCGTCAGCCGATGTTGACTTCAGTGCCTCCACAACCAAACCGGAAGTGGGCGAAGCGGTCATCTTCACAGATCATTCCACCGTGAAGAATGTCACCGTTACCGGTCGCAAGTGGATTTTCGGGGACGGTACTGAAACCAGTTTCAATAACGACAAATCCGTTACACACCGCTTTTCCAGAACCGGCGTATTCACTGTTGCCTTGCAGCTCAAAACCAGCCATGGCATTCTGGAATCGGTTAAAGAAAATTATATTATCGTCCGGTCAGGCACAGCCCCCGTTGCGGACTTCGGATTCGAATCGGACGCAGGCTTGCTCTATGTGAACGAAGAAATCAGGTTCTATGACCGATCTCACCCCGGTACGGGTACGATTACCGACCGCAGCTGGAATTTTGGCGATGGCACAATCAGCAATGCAGCCGCTCCTGTGCACCGCTACAACGGACAAGGCAACTTTACCGTCACATTGAGTGTTCAGACGGAAAAAGGTTTCAGCACCAAGGAAAAAGTGCTCACCCTGAACTACCGTGTGCCCAAAGCCAACTTTACAGCCAAACCCACAAGACAAAAAGTCGACCAGCCTGTAGCCTTCAAAGATACCTCCTCACCCGGTCATGGCGGGAATGTCGCCTGGGCCTGGGATTTCGGTGATGGAAACACAAGTGCAAAACAGCATCCGACCCATGTATATACCGAAAGAGGTACATATACAGTCACATTGACCGTCACCGGAGGTGATCCCACAGGCCTCAGCGATACCATTACCAGAGAAAACTTCATTCTCATCACGGACTTCATAGATGATGACGATGACGATGATGATGGTGACGAGACCAACGGCCTCACCGATCTGCAGGACTTCATAGAACATAATGATGGTGCCTACAGTTATTCACCGGTAAGGACGGAACCGCTTCTGATGGACGACATCGAAAGCGGGACCATTTATATCATTGATCGGATGACCTCACAACGGTGGAACCCCGATAACAGTGTGCATCCTGATTATGTTGAATGGTTCCATCCCATGACTATTTTCGAGCCGAACATCAAAAAGACAGATACGGCCATGCTCTTTATTGATGGTGGCAGCCGTACCTCACCTCCGAAACTCGAACCCGCTTTCGGACAGATGGCTGTCTTGTCCGGAACTACCATTGTTCACATCAGAAACATTCCCTGTCAGCCCATTGTCTTCCTGGAAGACGTGATTCCTGCTGGCCGACAGGATAATTACAGTGATGCCGAGATTATCTTGCGTCGTCGCACCGAAGACGATATCTTCGCCTTTTCCTATGATGAGTATATGAAATCCTGGCGTGAAAATGACGGCAAAGCCAATTTCCACTGGCCTACTATCTTCCCCATGGCCAAAGCCGCAGTCAAAGGCATGGACACAGCCGAAGCCGTGCTCAGATCCAGAGCCGGGATCACGCTGGATGGCTTTATTATCGCCGGTGCATCCAAACGCGGATGGACCACCTGGCTAGCCGGTGCGGGCGATGACCGAGTCAAGGCCATAGCGCCCATTGTCATCAATGTGTTGAACATGCCTGACCATCTGGCCCACCACCGCGCCTCTTACGGCTATTGGAGCCCGGCCATCTATCCCTATGCACAGGAAGCCGTTTTCGATCACCTTCTTCCTGATCCCCATGATGGCTCCATTGTACCGGAAGCGCTGGCGCTCCTGGATCGGGTGGATCCTTATGCCTTCGCCCTCAAAGGCTGCTATCCCATGCCGAAATTCATGATAAACGGCACAGGCGATCAGTTCTTCGTACCCGATACGACTCAATTCTATTTTGATGACCTCGAAAACGAAAAACACCTCTGTTATATCCCCAATGCCGGGCATGATCTCGGCGGCATCGAAAACGCGGATGTGGCCGATCCCGCCAATCCTCTGGGCAAATTCTTCGCCTGGTACCTGACCGTTTCTCAGGAAAAAGAACTGCCTCAATTCACCCACAGCTTTGAGAGAGACGGATCCATCCTCGTTCAGGTCGATCCTGAAAACCGTCCTCTGCGCGTTCGCCTCTGCCAGGCCACTTCTTCCAGCCGTGACTTCAGAAACGAAGTCATGAAAGCACAGGGAGTTGAATGGACCTACAGAGATCTGAGCCCGACCGGTGGCTTGACGACCTATCGGGGAACAGTGTCTCAGCCTGCTCCGGGAAAATATACAGCCTTCTTTGTGGAATTGGAATACGCCAATCCCAGCAGTCTCACACTGCCGATTTTTGACCCGCCCAGCCTTGTCTTCACCACAGGCGTGAAAACCCTGCCCGTTGCCAATGGTGAACCCGTATATCCCGAGTTTACCGGCTATCTCGCCAACCGCGAGAGACCCGATGCCGTGCCCTTCAGCGAGCAGAAACTGCCCGTTGCCGTTGTCTACGGTACTCCCAGAGAAATGGGTAAATACTACGGAGAAGTTCTCGGAGATCAGATCAACGACACCATTCCTGAAATCATTGCAGCTTCAGAATTGCCTGAAGAGTCGTTGCGCGAGATCTGGGATGATCTCGAAGAAAATTTCCTGGACGAGAGGATGTTGGAAGAAATCAACGGACTCGCACTGGCAAGCAAGGTAACCGTTACCAGGGATATGCTCAACATGGCACATGCAGCCATGGTCCATGCAGCCGGCTCTGCGGCTATTTACTCCACGGCCGCTTATGGGAATATCATTCTGGACACAGCCCCCAGAATCAAATCCATGCACAGTGCAACGGTGAACGATTCCTTCGGACTGAAACTGGCCCCATATCAGTGTGCTGTCGTTTATATCCCTGATGAGGGCGTGCCCCATACGGTCTTCACCTATGCCGGACTGACCTTCGGGCATACAGGTGTGAATCTCGGTGGTATTTCCGGGGCTGACATTCCCAATATGACCCCCGATGCGGATTTGTCCACCGGGATGCCTCTCTTGCGTGAAGTGCTCTATGATTCCCTTAACCTGAGACAGGCCGTAAGCGCTGCACAGCAGGGCCTCACCCGTGGAACGGGAACTGTCTTTGCCGACGGAAGAAACGAAGTCAGAACCGCCTACGTTTCCACATTCCCACAGGTGGAACGCTTTGACATGACCCAGGATCAACTCGCTTACTCCGTTCCGGGAATGATCTTCGGGTCGTCACAGGATTCCGTGGGAACCTTGAAATTCCTGCTCGAGAGCAACGTCAGTAAATTCACATCAGACACGCTCTTTGACATAACTACCAGCAACAGCCTGGCCCTGCCCAAGAATAATGTGTTGAACGTCATTTATGAAGGTGAGCCTCTCACCATTATCGTTCAGACCTCAACAGGCTTGGCGAGCGCAAAATGGGATGAGCCTGAATACTTCAATATGCAGTTGCTTTTCCCCTGAGTCGGGTGATAGAAAAATAGTGTGATTGTAACAGATCCCCGGTTGCTTCAAATGCAACCGGGGATTTTTTTTACATCGAAGTCTCAAAGGAATCCACGACTGAAAAACTTTCCGGCGGGGGTTGTAATAGGGGCGAGGGGGGGGCTTGGTTTTGATACAGGGTCAATGGACAAAATGGTGAGAATGGACGCGTTAAGATTATAGACCTTTTTATATCGCATTGGATCTTTTCCGTGCTGCTACTCGTCAACATTCATTATTTTTTTGAAGAAGTTCATATTGCTGACTGTGCAAGTTATATAACTTCAAGATGTTGTGGGATTCTCAATTCAGCAAAGTGTCTTCCAACGATCACGAACAGATAATACTTCGGGAAATCCTGAAAGTCGTTGAGATTCACTCCTGGGAACGCCAATTTCCACATTGGCAGACAGCGGGTCAAGACATTGACATT
>JAAYJV010000119.1 GCA_012522755.1 Candidatus Hydrogenedens sp. | reverse complement strand
CTGGTGATGAACTGGATACAGAATAAAGCCCAGACGAATGGCGTGAAACGAGGTTCGGGCAGGTAGGGGCACGGCATGCCGTGCCCAGTTGGCTCATGTCCACTTTGTTCACTCGGTCCGCTAACCTTGTGTAAAACCCCGACCCCGACCACAGCCCCTCCCACATACGTCCGATCCGACTGATCCGACCGATCCGACCGATTCCCCCCCAGATACTGGTGATGAACTGTATACAGAATAAAGCCCAGACGAGGAGTGAGGGACGAGGGGCGAGAGACGGGCAGGTAGGGGCACGGCATGCTGTTCCCCTATCCCCTACTTCACTTGCGGTTTCTTCTGTCGTTGTTCTTTTTCCCGACAGCCGCTTTCTCTACCGGATCTTTCTTCGCAACAACCTTCTCCTCCACTTTCGGCTTATCCTCTTTCTTCGGCGTGGTGGGGATTTCAGTTTGTTTCATTACCGGCGTATCAGCGGGAGGCGCCACTTCTTTTTTCGTCATGAGGCATTCGCCCTGAAAGAACGCGCCTTCGTGAATGCAGACCCGGGGCGCATTGATATTGCCCTGGAGTTTGCCCGCTGGCTGGAGTTCCACACGATCGGAAGCATACAAATTGCCGCGGATTTCGCCACTGACGATCACTTGTACGCCTTTGAGGTCTCCCTTGACCTTCGCGCCTTCCAGCAGAAGAACGGTGCTCTGGCTTTGGATACTCCCATCCACCTGGCCTTCAATACGAACGGGGCCTGTACAGTGGAGTGCGCCTTTCAGCGTTGCTCCGGCTCCCAATGCTGTCATACCCGACTCCGCCTGTCTTTTTCCGCCGCGTCCTTCCTGTATCATCAATCCACCAGATATTTCGCCGGGTTGACCTGGCGACCTTTCACCCGTACTTCATAGTGAAGGTGAGCACCGGTACTCTTGCCGGTACTGCCTACAGCGCCGATCACGTCGCCACGACCCACGGTTGCTCCCGGACGCACATTCATGGCCGACAAGTGGGCATAGCCTGTGGAAATACCGTCGCCGTGGTCAATGATCACCATGTTTCCGTAATAGTTCATATATTCGGCCTTCACCACGCGACCTCTGGCTGTGGCCCGTACGGCTGTTCCGTGGCGGGCGGAAATATCCACGCCATCATGGTGACGCACACGACGACTGAAGGGATCACGACGATAACCGAAGCCGGAGGATATACGGCCCACGCCCCGGGCAAGAGGCCAGCCGGCCGGTACGCGTTCAATGCGTTCCTTCTGCACTTCCATATCACGCACGAGCTCGCTCAGACTCGCCGTACGCAGACGGATTTCCTCGATAATCAGATCCGCCGAAGGACGGGCACTGCCGTAAATCAGATGTGGCGGGTTCAGGGTCAGCTTTTCACCCACATGCTCGGAGGGACCCATGGAAGAGGGACCGCCACCCTTGCCATCCAAGCCCACATTGCCCGAGTCAAGACGGGCCGCCTTGCGTGGCTGGAGACCTGTTATATTACGGGCGCGCTTTTCCATGTCATACAGATCGCCCAGTTCAGCGGTGATGGTGGCGATGCTCGCCTCATATTCAGCACGCAAACGCGCTTCCGCCTGACGGACTGCATCACGACCCGCAACCGTCTCGGAACTTACCGCCGGCGTTGAGGTGGCGCGTTCGGAGTTTTCCTGCTGCAGCCGCTGATTGGCACGGCCGAGCAGCTCCGTACGTTGGGAAAATTCGCGCTCACGCTGAAAAAAGAAGGCCAGAAGGAAAGCCAGAAGGCAGACAATTCCGCAAAGGCCCCAGAAATGTATCTCTTTTAATCTAATCACAGATGAGTCTTCTTGTCTTTGCGGTGCAAAAACGCCCGTCCATCTATTCATAATTCAGCCCAGTCTCCTGGTTTATGCGGCGACTATGCGCCTGGAGGTTTGTCTTTCCCGCGGTCTGTACTGAACCGCGAACCGCTTCATTGCCCGCTACATAATAATGGCCACTATAGCACACCCCCTCAAAAAAAGTCAATCCCCATTGTCGCACTTGTCCAACCACTTTCCGCACAAAAGGCGGCTGCAGAGTCACCTGCAAAAAGCCTGTGCTATAATGAATACAGACCCATAAAGGAAAAATAACAGAAGACAAGGTGAATTCAACAAAGGGGAACACCATGAAACACTTCATTCTTTTAACGTCCCTTCTGGGGATTATGGCTTTGTCCATGCCCCTGGCCGCGCAAAGTCACAGAAGCTATTACTCCGGAGGCGGCCCCTCAACAATGCATTATCGCAATCGCGACGGCTCCTACAACAGTTACAACACACAGACACGGAGCTGGACCATGGGCCGCATGAACAGGGACGGCTCGCAGAACACCTACGATACCCGCACACG
>JAAYJV010000014.1 GCA_012522755.1 Candidatus Hydrogenedens sp. | reverse complement strand
AGTCGAAGTTGTTCTTTGCGGCTCATCAGTAAAGGTCCTTCTTTCATGGTACCTCCTTTCGGAGATCCAGTATAAGGGGACATTTCTAATGAGTTCTACAGGGGACATTTTCAACGAGTTTTGACAGATCAAAATCAAGATTTAAGCATAATTGTAAGCGTGAAGTAATGTACTTTTTTTCATAGAGTCGCCACGAAGCTTCTGAGCTTCGTGTTACTACCCGTCAACTTCCATTATTTTTTTTCGAAGAGGTCTGTGTTGTTATCGTCGCAAGACATTTATGTTCAAGATATTATGAGATCCTGGATTGGTAAGGTATCTTGTAATAATCACAAACAAATTATGCCTTGGGGAGCCCTGAAAACTGTTGAGATTTACTCCTGGGAACGCCAATTTCCACATTGGCACACAGCGTATCATGGCCCGGAGAATATATTCACTTGATTGCGGCATGATATCTCTATTTTTTTAATAAATCCATTACAGAGAAAACTTTCCGCCGGAAAGCACTCAAGGTCAATGCACTACCCTCAGAATAGACAACTTACAATTCTGTCTCTTGGGAGAACAAAAAGGCGGAAAACCGGGCATGACGGCAGGGGGTATCTCTTGCGGTAAATAAGAGACTTGAAGGGGTCGGTTTTCTCAGGGGAGTCGGTCGGATCGGACAGATCTGCGAGGGGCGCGGGTCGGGGTCAGAGCATTTATGGTAAATCAGTGGACAAAGTGGACAGAGTAGACGTGTCAAGACAGCAGATCATTTTTATGCCGCTTGTATTATTCCGTGTGTGACCTGATTGACTTGGTTAAAAGAGAAAAACCGGGCCCATTCCCCTAACATTGTGACCGAATAAACGCTCCATTTGAACAGTGTACAGGTATTTGGTATATCCTTAAGGGGAGCGCGGTTGTTTTGATAAGGTCGAGTTTGTCATGATTTGCCATTCCATTATGCTTCATGGCTGAAATATGCTTTAACCCATTCTTGCCCTTTGCGGCATGGCAATAGAAAAGGAACGTTTTATGGCATACCCTGCGATACCGCATACCGTTGTTGCAGGTGTCAGCTGGTGTGCCCTTCTGGCTTTTCTGTGTTGTTGGATTCCGGCCTATGGTACTTCGGCTGATCTGGCGGAAGAATACACAGTTATACACAGCGAGGATCCTCCTCGGCCTGTGATGAATGCCGAAGAGGCCTCACAAAACACTTCTGTGAATGGATCAACTGAAGAGAACCAGACAGATACATCCCTTGCTATTGCTGAGAGCAGTGATGCCGAGGGACAATCCATTTCTGCTCCCGAGTCGATGCCACCTCCTCCGGAAGATGTTTGTGAAGATGTTCACGCCCTTGATCTTGTTGAGGCACAGCGTCAAGCCATTTCCGCCAACCCCTCACTGGCCGCCGGCGCTGAGCGCGTGTATCAGGCCAAGCAACTGGTTGCCATGGCGCGCTCCATGTATTACCCGCAGATCGACCTTAATTACACCTACACCTGGACCTGGCTCCCATCGTCGTACACGGATCCCTTGAATGATTATCTTGATCAAACTCAGGATCTGGTTTCAGATATCCGTCGCCAGATGTATTGGTACACTGTATCCAACACCCTTCCCCGTGAATTTGACCGCAGAAACCTCCGCTCCTGGTTGAACAGCTCCGATGATGCTCTGAACAGAGCGCGCAAATATCTGGACAGCCCCTATGAAAACGCTTCGATGAATATAACAGCCGGCTGGCTGCTCTTCGATGGCTTCGCCCGAGAATTTGCCAACGCCATGGCGAAACATGCATTTCAGGAAGCACAAGCAGCCTATAAAGACGGCCAGCGTATTCTTCTGGATGCAGTCGCCCAGGCTTATTATGGCGGCCAATATGCACGGGAGCAGGTTGTCGTGGCGGAAGCGGCCATCACTTTTTTTGAACGCCTCCGCAAAGAAGCTCAGGTTCGGCGCGATGTGGGTCGTGCAGCCACAAGTGATGTATTGAATTTCGAGACGGCATTATATGCGGCTCGGGGCAACCTGCTCAGGGCGACAAGAGAACATGAACTGGCCAGGATAGCTCTTGCCGTACTCATTGGCGAAGAAGAAGGGTATCTGAACGAGCATATCCAGCTTGCTGCACTGGAAGAAGAAAGTCCGGATATCATGGTCGTGCCCGATACGGAAGCCATGCTGGAACTGGCTTTCGCCTGTCGCCCCGATCTCGAACAAAAGGAACTGGGATTGAAACGTGCCCGGGCCTCCGTACGTAGAGAATACGCTCAATACTCCCCTCAGGTGGCGGCTATAGCCATGGCTCAGACGGCCAATATCAATGAAAATTCTTTTGACTCCGATCGGATTGTATCCACAGTGGGCATCAATGTATCAGTCAATCTTTTTGCCGGGGGCCGTCGCAAGGCGCAAGTGACCACAGCAAAGCACGCCCGTAAAGAAGCGGAATGGTACATTGTTGAGTCGGAACAGAAGATAGCCTCTGAAGTACGTGCGGCTCTGTTGGATCTGAAAATTGCTCAGGAGGCTCTGACACTTCAGCTGGAAGCGGCTTCCTGTGTGGAAAAAAATCGTGATCTGGTCGAAAAAGAGTATAATGCAGGTAAGGCCATGCTTGTACGATTGAACCAGGCACAAAATGATTATGTTCAAGCCATGGGCCTTCTTGCACAAGCCCGTGTCAACCTGCATCGTTGCTGGCAAGCTTTGCACACGGCTACAGGCGTCAGTCTGGATGTTATCCGAAAGGATCCCCGTGAAGACGGCCTGGACGATGATTAAGTAGTAGCGGTTATTCCGCTTGGCTTTATGTTTCATAAACTGAAGGAGATCTTGAAATGATCAAAGCGTCCCATACCGAAATCATAGACTTTTTTTATGACTTGTTCGACCTGCTGAATTTCATCATTGAAATTTTCAGAAACCTGGGAAACCTTTTCAGCCGCCGGTAGCTCCGCTTTCTGCTTCTTGTTGCTGCATTGGGTCTGGCCAGGTATCTTCAGACGGAAAAAGGAATTCCGCCATGTCTGCTAAAACATTGTTTTTTTCGGCAATCTTTGCAAGCCTTGCACTTCTGGCATTGGCCGGCTGTCCGCCCAATGCCTTTTATGTGCTAACAGTCACCTCCGTACCTATTGAAGGCGGTGTTGTGGAGCTTTCTCCGGAACGACCCTCTTACTTTGCCGGCACCACGGTGACTCTCACAGCCATCCCTTCTGAAGGGTACAGCTTCCGCCGATGGGTGGGTTCAGGCATCAACACCACAGTGAATCCGACAGACAAAAAAATCTATGCCGATGAGGCTGTGGCTGCGGAGTTCCAGTACGATGCCCTGGAACCTGCAGAGGGAGAGCCGGATATCGGGAATGATCAGGTGAATTTTGTCAAAGATGGCAACTTCGAATACCCCTCCGCCGAAACTTCCTGGGAGGCACTGTCGCTAACCGGCCTGCCGATCATCTGCACCACCGGAACCTGCGGACTTCTGGGCGGTCGTGGTCCCGCTCACGGACAGGGTTGGGCCTGGTTCGGCAACAGTGCACAGTATGGATTTGAACAGGCGACACTGGTTCAGCAGATTGTATTGCCTGCTCAGAAAAAAGCCACTTTGAGTTTCAATGTATCGGTTCCGCTCACCACAAACCCGTTCACCTTCAATGTGAGCATCAACAACACCCTGCTCTGGCAACTGACTGAAACGGAGGCTCTGGGTTACAACGCCTATCAGAATATTGAACTGGACATTGATGAATTTGCCTCCGGACGCCCGGCCATTTTGAGTTTCAGCTTCTCATGCGCAGGAGAAATCGGTCAGGAAAGCGCCGTCTTTATTGACGATATCCGGGCGTATTGACAAGAAAATTTTGAAGAACTGCGAAAGTGTGAAACTGAAAGCGAAGAGCAGCGTGCCCGGCTGCAACGGCTTGCCCGGGTACCATCAGGAATTGAAGAGGGATTATCATGCAAATTGAGGATCGTGTCATCCATTTTTCAGCGGAACTGATCCATCCTCCACTCAGTTTGAACCGGCAGCATCTTCAAAAACTGTACTATGATCTCTCTCAGAGCCGTGCAGCTTATGACAGCATCGATATTTCCACTCCTCTGCAGGCTAAATTTCATTCTCAACGGGCCAAAGCCCAATCCATCATGATCCATCTGCCGGAGCGAATGCTGATGATTGAAGAATGGGCTGATATCCCCCTGAGTACCTTCATCGAAAAACTCCGTGTCGCTGTGCCTCTGGCCATGACCACGCAGAATATTCCCAATATCATGTTGCATGCCCTGACAGTACGCTCCACCTTCGCCCTCACGAATTTTGACGATGCCCGGGTTTTCCTTCTGGACAACGCCTGTCAGCTGGATAACCGGATTCAGCCCTATTTTCAACGTCCCCTGGCCACGGGCGGGCTGCGTTTCATCTTCCCGGAAACCAATGAACACAGCGGCACTCTCCATGTGATTATAGAATCTTTCCGGCACAGCGTAAGTGAAATATTCGTTGAGGTGAAAGGAATTTTCGGACGCCAGCCCGTGGGACCGGATAATGTGGATATCATTGCCACAAATCTGCAGACGACACGTCGCTTTATAACGGACCACGTTTTCCCCTTTCTACAGCAGTTTGATGAGATCAGGGAAAGGGACTGATCCATGAGCGTGACCATTCGCTGCTGGCCCGCCCTGACGAGCCAGAGGATCCCCGCATCTCTCCACGGTCTGTCAATAGCCCATGCAGGGCAATGTATCTATGACGGCATCCGGGTTGAAGAAGACGCAGCCATTCCCAACAGGAAGGGAATCCGTCTGGATGTGCTGGCCGCTCTTACGCATCTGCGCATTCCTGTAATCAGCTGGCCCGGGCGCAGTTTCAGCCGGGAATATCATTGGAAGCACGGAGTGTGCAGGAAGGAGCAGAGAAGACTTACAACCAATGCTTCGGCACAACAGTTGGAGCCAAACACTTTCGGGACGGAAGATTTCCTCTATTTTTGCAGAGAACTGGGCACTGTCCCCTGTCTGCAGGTGAACACACATACGGGCCGCCCTCAGGAAGCGCGGGACTGGGTGGAATACTGTAATTTTCCGGGCTGCTCCACTCTGGCTGAATTGCGCTCACAAGCGGGCTCAGCCAAGCCGCACAATGTACCTTTCTGGGATCTGGCCGCCGCCCCCTTCAACAGCAGCCCCTATTTTGCCACACACTATGCTGAAAGATATTGTTCTTTCGCTGCAGCCATGAAGGCCATCGCACCGGATATTCATCTCTGGGCCGGGCCCGGAACCCCACTGCAGGAATTGCCGAAAAACTGGTTTGCTGATTTTGTTCAAAGCATAGTACCCACGCTGCTTCCCCAGGCCTTTACAACACCCTGTCGCTTGAGTGTGCCCGCTCCTGAGGACTGTAATCAGAACTCCTCTTGTCAAAGCTATGTTCAGATTCATGAGCTGGAGGACAAGATAAAGGCGCTGCATGGTCTGCTGCGTTATTATCAGCCGGAACATGACTTTTCTCTGACTGTCAATGACTGGCGGCTTTCTGAAGATAATTTGATACAGGAACTCACTGAGCCTCGCCGCACAATACAAGCCGCTCTACTGGGAGCTTCCTTTCTCCATTCCATGCACAGACTGGCCCCCCTGGTTTCTTCCGCCCTTTTCGGCCCGGCCATAAACGTCGGTCAGTGTCTGGCTGTTACCCAGGGAGAGCGTATTTATCTCACGCCTCTGTATCATATTTTTGATATCATGCGCCCTCACCGCGAGGGGCGGCTTGTCGCTGTAAAAAGCTCGGGGACTGAGCTTCCAGCTGAGTCACTTCAACCTTCCCGGCCTCTGCTCGATATCTGCGCTTCTTTAACAAAAAAGAAACTTTATCTGACTGTGATCAATGCTTCGCAAACAGAAACGCTGGAAGGATACGTGGATATACGTGATGCCACTATTTCGAGTGCGAGTGGAAGGATGGTGAAGGGTTCCAAACTGACAGATGAAAACAATTGGGAGAATCCCTCGCTGATTAATGCGAAACGCCTGCGGCCTCTCCTGGACAATGAAAAACTCCCGTGTTCTTTCCCCCCTTTGTCAGTGACCGCTTTTTCACTTTCTCTCAGCGCACGATAATCTCATGGCTTCCCCTGGTGTCTCCATTATAATGCCCGTTTATAACGAAGAGACCTGGCTTGCCGAAAGCCTGGATTCCCTTCTCTCTCAAACATACAATGACTGGGAACTGATCACTGTGGATGATGGCTCAAGAGACCGTTCCGCAACTCTGTTGGAATCCTATGCCCGGAAGGACTCCCGTATCCGGGTACTGCAGGGCGCTCACCATGGCATCGTAAAAAGTCTGAACCGGGCTTGCGCAGAAGCAAAGACTCCTTTTCTCGCACGTATGGACGCCGATGACATCGCCCGGCCGGAACGTCTGGAAATACAACTGCGTCTTTTCCAGGAAAATCCTCAGCTGGATTTGTGCGGTACCTGTGTACAACTGGAAGGACCGAGCCGCGCTTCGGGAACGGAACGCTATGAAAGATGGATAAACAGTCTCCTTTGTCATGACGACATTTATAAAGAACGTTTTGTGGAGTGTCCCCTCCCCCATCCCACTTTCATGATGAAACGCTCGCTCTTTATTGCTCTGGGCGGTTACCGGGAAGGTCCTTTCCCGGAAGATTATGATTTTTTCCTGCGGGCCGCAATGCAGGGAGCTGTCTTCGGAAAAACAAAGGAACAGCTTCTTTTGTGGCGTGATCATGACAAGAGACTTTCGCGCCAGGATGAACGTTATGGGTTAAAAGCCTTCAGAGCTTTGAAACGCATTTATCTTCCCGTTGCCGATGCCAAGAAGTCAGGAAAAGCCTTTTATCAATGGGGTGCCGGCGAAGTGGGCAAAGCCTGGCTGCAGGAATGGGCGGAAGCTCCGGAGGCTGTCGTCGATATCAATCCCCGGAAAATCGGAAAACATATTCATGGGGTTCATGTTATCAGAGAAGATGAATTGCCTCCGCCCGGACAGTGTTTTATTGTTGTTGCCGTCGGAACCCCGGGCGCCCGGGATGATATCAGGTCACGACTGACACCTCGCGGCTATCAGGAAGGAACTGATTTTCTTTTTGTGGCATGAAGAAAATAACAGGGAAAGCACAGTGCAGCACAGCCGCAAGTAAATGATACTTGCTTTTTCTAACCACGAAGTCACGAAGTACAGGTCGTTTTTTAAAGACGTCTGATACTTACCTGGGAACGCCAATTTCCACATTGGCAGGACACCCGGGAAAAGACCATGACTTATATATGCATTTGACGGGAGAACAAAGACTCAGAGTTTCCAAAAACTTTATTCGTGGCCAGCAAAAGACCTGTTACCGCATCATTGTCTATAAAATATCGGTGCCATTACTCGCTATCTGCCAATGGGGACATTGGCGCTCCCGGGAACAAGTCTCAACGGCTTTCCAGCATCACCAGGCCTTTATTAATTCGAGATTATCAAAAGATGACGGCTGCAGTGCACTGAAACAATCTTTATCCCAGAAGATCAGTAATCCCCGGTTGATAGACGGGATAGGATCCGTCTTCGCCGGGGAGCACAGGCGGTTCCATATCGTCATGACAGTCTTCCGGTAGTGGACCGAAGGAGAAATCAGACTGACTGACAGTCTCCCAGCTGATCTCCGCACCGGTATAACATGCGATCTGTCCCATAATACCCATGAGCGTTCCGTATACCATGAAATCGCCGTTGTTCAACGCCTCGCCGGAACGGATGGCACGGAAGAGCGCGTCATGCTCCGCCTGATAGGGATTGCAGGCGCCCTTCCATTTCCAGGCCTTGTCACCCCATATTTCTGATCCCAGAAGGGAGGCTTTCCCTTTCGTTCCGTGCACAATGCTGGAGTTGTCGTTGTAGCAATTCTCTGTGGTGCGGCAGAAGGCAAAGACTTTCACACCCGTCTCATATTCATAGACTACGGAATGATGATCGAAGACGTTGCCGTAACGGGGTGCTGTCATGGTGGACCGTCCGCCCAGACCCAGGCATTTCAAGGGGGGCTCATCGCCCATGACCCAGGAGACACGGTCCAGATTATGCACAAGTGATTGGGGGATATCGTCTCCGGAAAGCCAGTTGAAATGGTACTGAGTACTGCACTGCCATTGAAGTTCATTCATCCAGGGCTCGCGTTCAGTCACACAATAAGGTGCCCGGAGAAAGTACTCTTCAAAACAGACAACATCCCCGATATCCCCATCGTGGATTCTTCTGATCGTTTCCTCGTAACCACTGTGATAACGGCTTTGCAGACCGGAAACCAGACAGAGATTCTTTTCTTCGGCAAGAGCCGCCGCTTTTTTCAAAGTCTGAATGCCCAGGGGGTCAATACCATGGGGTTTTTCCATAAAGACATGTTTGCCGGCTTTCAGCGCTTCGAGTGCATACCAGGGATGAAATTTGGCCGCACAGGCGATGAGCACCACGTCTGAGCTTTCTATGACATGCCTGAAACCGCCGAGACCGGAGAAGCAGTGATCATCGTCAACAGCCACCCGATCCTTGAATTGCTGTATGAGCCGTTTACGTTTCTCCTGAATACGCTCGGGGATCACGTCGCACATGGCGACAAGCCGGGCACCGGGATCAGCGGTCAAGGCCTCCACAGCGGCACCTGTACAGCGGCTTCCGCAGCCGATCATGCCGACTCTGATGACATCACTGCCCGCTGCATGAACATGTTGCGGCCTGGCTCCGGCGGCGAGTGCGGCTGCTGTGAGAACACCTGAGTTTTTCAAAAATTCACGCCGGGTACTTTCACAATTACGGGACATGACAAATCCTTCTGATAATGTTTCAGTGCTGAGATAATCAGAGACTCCAGCCTTCGCGGACAGTCGGGCTGATGAGATGCTCGGAATCGGGGGCATTGGGAAATTTCATGTTTTTCGGATCCCAGAGCAATTTTCTGTCCGCCCTGATAGCGGCAATACCCAGAGTCACAATTTCGGTCAAGGGGCCACTGTAATCCCAGTTGGCCCAGGCTTTTCCCTCTCCCCGACAGGCCAGCACCCATTCTTTGTAATGACCGGGTGACCGGGGCAAGGTGGGTTTCGGCCGGGTATAGGCTTTCATCTTCGACTCCGGAAGCAGTTGCGGATTCGATCCATAACAGCCACAGAGAAGAATGCCTTCATCACCCATGAAAAGAACACCGCCATCGCTGTCACCCAGAGGCTTGTCCGCTCCCAGTGCATCAGGCCGGGGCGGCTTCAATCCCCCATCGCTCCAGGTCAGGGTCAGCGGCGGATGCGCTCCCCGGGCGGGGAAAGTCCAGCGTACCTGTGCGCCTGAAGTGGTTGTTTCAGGGTGAACCCTCCAATTGGGCATTTCTCCTCCGAAAGGTGTGGTCTTGGAATTCAGTTTCACTGAAGTGCCTTCCACAGTTTCAGGCGCTCCTAAATCAAGTGCCCAGACAACGGGATCAAGAATATGACAGGCCATATCGCCCAGAGCACCGGATCCGAAATCCCACCAGCCACGCCAGATAAAGGGATGATAGGCCGGATGCCAGGGCCGCCAGGGTGCCGGACCCAGCCACAGATCCCAGTCCAGGCCTTCAGGAACAGGCGGTTCGTCTTCAGGCCTGTCGATGCCATAGGGCCACCAGCCGCCCGGACGGTTGGCCCAGGCATGAACCTCGCTGACTGTGCCGATGGCTCCGTCCCAGATCATTTCGCAGAGACGACGGATATCCTCCAGGCCATGACCCCAATTGCCCATTTGTGTGGCCACTCCGGCCTCATGGGCTTTTTCAGTCATGAGACGTACTTCCTTCAGTGAATGGCCCAGCGGCTTTTCACAAAAAACATGCTTGCCTTTGCGTATGGCTTCCAAGGCTATGACGGCATGAAGATGGTCGGGCGCGGTAATCACCACGGCATCAATTTCCGGACGGTCTTCCAGCATTTCGCGATAATCCGCGTAAGCGGAACAGCCGCCTCTGTCGGGGCCTTCATAGTCATAGTACCGATCGACCATGCGGCGGGCCGGTTCACGACCGCAAACACCACGCTGCATATATTGCCCTTCTTTATAGGGGTCGCATACAGCCACAAGCCGGGCATTACGGTCCTGCATGAAAACTTCGGTATTGTACAGGCCCTGCCAGCCCGTACCGATGCAGGCTATATTGATCTTGTCGTTGATGGAAGGCCCATCGCCCCTGGCCCGGCCTATGGAAAAAAGGCCGCCCAGAGAAATTGCTGAGCTGCTCTGGATAAAGCTGCGCCGCGTAAGACCGGCTTTCTTTTCGGACATCTCTTTCTTAGCCATCTGTCATTCCTCCTGTACCATTTGCAAGCCTGGTTCTCATATCCATGTTTGTACAATTCATCCAGGCTGAAAACCATTCGATTCTTCACTTTTCTATGTTACCATACTCCGGAAGCATCTCTTTTTGCAACTTGGAATCTTTCCTTTCAGATCATAGTATCCAAAGGATGAACTGGAAAAGGTGATTCCCCTTTCTCATTATGAAGGAATGAAGAATGGACACATTCTTTACAGCCTGTATGGCTCTTCTGTTGACAACCTGCTCCTGCGAGAGCCCCTCTCGCATCACAACAAGTGCGAGCGGTCATTGGGTGAATTATGAAGGCCGTACGCTCATGCTCACAGGAGACAGCGGCACCCAGTGTGTTCTGCAGAATGCCAACCTCGATTACCACGCCTGGATCGATGACTGCGCCGAGCGGGGCATTCCCATGGTTCATGTCTGGTCATTTGTTGCGCCCCGTCAAAAAGAGGACGGCAGCGAAATAGAGGAACGGTGGGGTTATGTTTATCCCGGACTCACACCCTGGCAACGGGAGGACGGAGGTCCTTCAGCCAGAGACCAACGACCCCGCTGGAATCTGCAGGCTTTTGACGAGGGCCCGGAAGGCGCGACTGACCATTACTGGCCCCGTGCCCGTGATCTCTGCGCCTATGCGAAAAGCAAAAACATGCTCGTGGGCTATACCGTCTTCACGGGATGGATCAAAGGAAATGCCAATGCCTGGCCCTATCATCCTTTCAACAAAGCCAACGGCGGGCATCTGGACCGGAATCTTCCTGATGGCGTCACCATCGCCACAGCGGGCGTGGAGATCTGGCAAAAGAGCTGGGACGACCAGTGGAGCGATGCGGAAAAGACCCAATGGATCTGGGAAAGTTTTGCACTGAAAGCCATTGAAGAACTCAACCCTTTCGGAAATGTCTTCTTTGTCTTCCTCGATGAACATTCCTATACGGATGGAAATATGGGCGATCATTTCCTCCACTTCTTCAAAAAACGGGGAGTCTGCTGGATGGACTGGTCCGCTCGACGGCAAGAGGTGGATTTCGTCATCAATGACACCAGCGACAGGGTGAATAAAAACAGTCTTGCCTTAGAGGGTTTTTTCGCGGAGCCGGCCCGGCCGTATTTTTTATTGGAAGGCGGTCCTTATCGGGGTGAGGAAGCCCGGACAAGCATGTGGACTTTCGCCATGGGCGGCGGTCATTTCAGCTATCATGGTGATACGGAACAGGAAACGCCTCAGACAGGTATCATGGGGTATGATCCGCTGGTTCCCGGCGGTGACAAGGGCATGGAACGACGGGATTGGCTCGGTCATCTGAGTCGTCTGTTCAATGAAGAGCTTTCCCATCTCGATAAAATGGTTCCCCACAATGAACTCGCAAGCGATGGCATGCTTTGTCTGGCTGCACCTCCTTTGGAGTATGTGGTCTATGCAGGTCGGAACAGTTCGCGAAGTTTTTCGCTGAAGTTGCCCGAAGAGAAGGGTGAAGCGGAAGCGGTATTCTATAATCCCCGAACAGGCCAACGCTCAGCACCTTTCCATATCACCAGCCGTGGCACCACTATTCTCATGAAGCCTGACGATGCGGATTGGGTTATCCATATCCGCTATCCGGCCCCGCAGAATCAAAGCATGCGCTGAGCAATGACGGCTTTGAATCCCAACTTTTCCGCACAGTCCACAGCCGCATTGAATTCACCGGCCGTAATGGTCTTGTCAATCTCCGGATAACGGTGCGCCTGATACTGCGGGTGATACTGACTCATGATGCTCAAGCTCATATCCATCATTTCTTCCCGTTGCAGCCAGTTCAGAAACTCGATGCTTCCCGCATGACCGCCGGGCAAAACCAGATGCCGGATGATGAGTCCCTTCTGTGCAACGCCGTGCTCCATTCTTACAGCAGCACCCTGATCATACATGGCACGGAGAGCCTCTTTCGCTACAGTCGGATAGTTGGCTACAGCGGATAATTTCTGTCCATAATCGGCGCACATATATTTGAAATCGGGCAACCAGATATCCACCACATCATCCAGCAGTGCGATCAGCTCGGCATTGTCATAGCAGTTGGTGTTATAAACAATGGGCCGGTCCAGTCCCTCTTGCAAGGCTCTTTCCAATGCCTGCACAATAGGATAAATATATTGCGTGGGCGTCACCAGATTGATGTTCTCGGCTCCTTCGTCCTGAAGCCGGAGAAACACTTCAGCCAGTTCTTCCCAGCTATGGTCTGTCCCCTGACCCTGTTGACTGATGTTCCAGTTCTGACAGAAGACACAGGACAGAGTACAGTGAGAGAAGAAGACAGTTCCCGAACCGCCCCGGCCTACAAGCATCTCTTCCTCGCCAAAGTGCAGATGAGCGGACAGCCAGCGCACTTCTTTCCCCGCACTGCTCATGGCCCGACACAGCCCCTGCACACCTCCAGGCCTGTCCACTTCACAGGCCCGACCGCAAGCACGACAGGGGCCTGTCAGTTTGCGGAGCATCGGCCATATCTCCCGGATACGCTCCAGTTTTTTCTGAGGAGTGGATCTTGTCATTCTTTTTCTCCAAACAAGGCCGGGCTTTTATAAAAGGTGCAGAAATTTCCGATGTCCAGTGGGAAAAGGGTAGTCTTCAAAGTCTTCTGCTTTCACCCATTGGCTGTCCGTGTGGCTTGTCGACAGAACATCGCTCTTTTGAGTCCTGCAGCGATAAACATTCAATGTAACCTTGAAATGGGTATAAGCATGGCGTACCACGGCAATCAAGCCTCCCGGCCTGATCGTGAGGGTGAGCATTTCTTTTCCCAGCCTGCGCAAGGCTTCTTCATGCGACTCGGCTTTTTTAATTCTGTCGCCGGGAAATTCCCAGAGACCGCCGAGAAAGCCCTCTGAAGGTCTCTTGACAATAAGATAGCAGCCTTTGTGAACGATAGCGGCCACCACCATTTCATGATGGGGAATGGCCTTTTTGGGCGTACGCAGGGGCAAACGGTCCTGCAGATTTTTTGAAAAAGCACGGCAATGCTTCCGCACGGGACAGGATGCGCAAAGAGGATTTCGGGGCACACAGATGCGGGCTCCCAGTTCCATCATGGCCTGATTATGATCGCCCGGTCGACGGCGATTCAGAACGACCGTGGCCAGTTCCCACAGGCGTTTATCCACGGCCGGCTTGTCTATGGATTCCTCCACGGCCTGGAGTCGCGCCAGAACACGCTTGATATTTCCATCCAGCACGGAAACAGGTACCCCGAAGGCGATGCTTGCAATGGCACCGGCTGTATACTTCCCGATTCCGGGCAACAACTGCAACACTTCCGGATTTTCGGGAAAAACAGCGTCATACTGTTCAACCAGAATTTGCGCTGTCCGATGCAGATTCCGGGCACGACTGTAATAGCCCAGTCCTTCCCACTGCTTCAGCACTTCTTCTTCCGTGGCGGCGGCCAGAGAATGCAGATCAGGAAAACGCTCCAGAAAACGCTCGTAATAGGGGGTTCCCTGTTCAATGCGCGTCTGTTGCATCATGATTTCCGACAGCCAGATGCAATAGGGGTCGTCCGTACGCCGCCAGGGCAGATCACGGGCATCCTCATCGTACCATCGGAGCAGAGACTTGTGAAATTGTGTTTTACTGTATTTCATCGGCGCGCGAGACGGGTCAGGGACTGTCAGTATCAAGCACTTTGATGCGGACATTGCGGAAGACCACATGGTCATCATGATCCTGCAGACCGATGAAGCCTCGGCGCAAGCGGTATTTCATTTCTTCAATCTCGTCAAAATTCACATCCTGCACAACAATACCATTGAGTGTCGCTTTGTAATGGGGGCCCTTCAACATGATTTCCACGCTGTTCCACTCCCCTTCTTTTTTCACGGCTACAGCTTGCGCCGCCAGAACATCATAGATGGATCCTGTGCTGGTGGAATGGGGCTCTTCCAGCCCGGCATCGGCCAGGAGCTGAAATTCAAAACCGAGTTTGGATTGACGGGCGGCCCGGGGAACACGAAGATGAATGCCGCTGTTGGCGTCAGGCTCGCTCTGCATGTATTCGAGCCGCAGAATAAAGTCGCTGTAACGGTCACGGGTAATCAAGCCTCCCGCTCCGCTCTGATAGCATTCGATATACCCTTCATCAGTCACCCGGAAAGATTCTTTGCCATGGTAATAATTCCACCAGTTGTCCAGATCTTTCCCGTTGAATAAGGAAATGAATCCTTCGGCACGCTCCTCTTCGGAAAGGAGGCTGTTGTCCGGTGTCCAGGGAAGTTTTTCCACTTCATTGGTATAAGCCTCATCGAGGAGGGCATAGGTTTCTTCCGTGGAGGGAAGCAGATAGTTCACATCGCCCCAGGGATCTTCGGGCAAAGAGTCGACAAGAAAAAACAACCCGCTCTTTCCGGCCTCAGCCGCATCACATGTCGTCTGCACATCGCCATGTTCGGGAGCGGCCACAAGAAGCGTCGGAGCCAGGCTCTTGAACTCCCTGGCCAGCGCACCCGCATCAGGGCCGTCGATCCAATAGAAGGCCAGCTGTTCAGCCGCCAGAGCACGGGCCGCTGTGCGCACAGCATTGTTTCTGAAGCTTTCATCGGTGGATTGGCCCAGCACGCGCACTACGAGCACCATACGCTGGTCTTTCGCCCGGAGTGCATAGGTGGACACTGTTTCCACAGCGGCCGGATCGAGAGTGCGGCCATCTTCGGAAAAGCCGCACAGATCAAAAGCGATGGCATTGGCACCCACTTCACCGATTCTGGCCATGGCGGGAACCATATGTTTCAGTTCAGTCCCTTTCGCACACAGATCAGGCACATGGACGGCACGAACCGTAAAGCTCTTATCACGGCGATAAATCTGACCGGACTCCACCTTCAAGCGGTCTTTGGCCAGTTCAATGTTAGCCGTGGCACAGGCGGGCATCACCATGGAAGAAAGAAGCAGCAATACAAGAAGTGAGCGGTAAGGCATGAAAAATAATCCTTTCGGCTTGATTCAAAGAGTTTTTCGAAGCAGAAATCACAGAAGCTTAAACTATAACAAAATTCCAGGAGCAAAGAAAGCTTTCAAACCTTGGGGTTCCGCAAGATATGTGTGCTGTTTTCTTTCACCATAGAGGTATAGAGAACACAGCGCGGCACAGCCGCAAGCAAATGAAGCTTTTTGTCTGACTGCAATGGGGTCGAAAAACTGGCACTGAAACAAGGACCCTCAGAACCACAGATGGAAACTGATTAACACTGATAAATTAAAGACCTTGGGTCGCGCAGCCTGGGAACGCCAATTTCCACATTGGCGGAATACCCGGGAAAAGACCATGACTTATATATGCATTTAACGGGAGAACAAAGACTCAGAGTTTAGAAAGGCTTTTATTTTATTCTTGGTTGGCAAAAGACCTGTCACCGCATCACTGTTTACAAAATGTCAATGTCATAACACGCTGTCTGCCAATGTGGAAATTGGCGTTCCCAGGAGTGACTCTCAACGGCTTTCAGGGTTTCCAAAGTCATTATTTGTTCGTGATTGTCGGAAGACAGTTTGCCGAAGCACTGTTTACAAATTATCTACGCACTTTACCCGCTATCTGCCAACAGGGACGTTGGCGCTCCCACAATTTGCACATCCTCTGCCGGAAAGTTTTCTGAGCAATGGGTTTGTTTGAGAAAAGAAAGGCATTATGCCGTAATCAAGTCTATAACTTCTCCAAGTCATCATACGCTATCTGCCAATGTGGAAATTGGCGTTCCCAGGTACGCGACACAAAGTCGTCACCCCGAGCCCCTCCCACATCCGTCTGATCCGACCGATTCCCCAAAGACCACTAAATTCCTTTCAATTCTCTTAAATTCTCCTCTCTCTCCCCTGTGAAATGGCGGTGGCGGGGTGGACTTTTTCCTCAAAGAAGGCTATCATACTGTCTACAGGCCTTTTTATACCGCTGACATCAAACAGGAATTTCTGAACCCATGGCATCTTCGCTGGCACTGCATCTGACCAAATGGATTCTGGAACTGTCCAGCCGTCTGATCAAGGCAAGGGTGCGGCTTCATAACGTGGAAGCCATTGATTCCGATGCCAGCATCATCTTTGTTGCCAACCATTTCACCCGCTTGGAGACCATTCTCCTGCCCTGGCTGATCCATCAGCACACGGGATTGACCCCCGGCTCTCTGGCTGATGCTTCCCTGTTTCAGGGACGGATCGGCTCTTATCTGAAGGCCATGGGATCCATATCGACGGAGAACCCCGACAGGGACACTTTGATCATCCGCACCCTGCTCCGGGGAGACCATCCCTGGATCATCTTTCCTGAAGGAGGCATGGTCAAGGACAAAAAAGCCTTGAGTTCTCAAGGAGATTTTGAAATCTTTGATGGAAACCGCAAGCGTCCTCCTCACAGTGGTGCGGCTGCGCTGGCTTTACGTGCAGCTTATTACCAGAGCAAACTCAAATGTCTCCATCACAGAGAGAAGGAAGAAGATCTGACAAAGGCCCTTCAGAAATTCGACATGACGGATGCTGTCGATGTGACCGGCCGAAAGATCCTGCTTGTCCCTGTCAACATCACCTATTACC
This sequence comes from Candidatus Hydrogenedens sp., assembly GCA_012522755.1. Classification (GTDB taxonomy): domain Bacteria; phylum Hydrogenedentota; class Hydrogenedentia; order Hydrogenedentales; family CAITNO01; genus JAAYJV01. The sequence goes on along the minus strand of JAAYJV010000014.1, from coordinate 46,437 downwards.
CCATTCGTGCCCGTGAAAATATTTTCCTGAAAGCGGCTCGGCTCATGGCACCGGATCTGTCCAGCCGTTCGTTGAGCGAACTGTCTGTTGAAGGCACCGTCCTGGCTGAAGACACGGATATCGACATCCGTTTCGGCGAGCCCATTGAGGTGATTCGTTATCTGGAGACACCCGAATATGCCTCCTTCATGGCATGCAGCCTCAACGATCTGGAAAGTCTGGAAACAAATCCCAAAAAAATGTTACAAGATGTGGCCCGCCAGATCACCAACCGTTATATGGAGGAGATCTACAAAAATACGACGATCAATCTGGATCACATTCTTGCGGAAATTATCCGGCAACAGCCTGATGACCGCATATTGAGCGAAAGAGCCTATAGAGAACGGGCCTACTTGTGCGCTCACAAGATCATCAATTCCGAATGTCAGGTGCATCCTGATCTGGCTGATCAGTGCCAGCGCCTCATCTACGACGAGCCCCATGAAGCCTTCACGTCATTCATGGACATGGCTGTGGGTACAGGCTTCATATCACCGGAGAAAAAAGGCTTCAAACGCTGTCCCCGTCATATCATGCCCATGCCCACCTTTCATGAAATGCCCAAGGATGCCACCCCCGAGGTTATCGCCAATGAATTTGAAGCCGTGCGCAACATCCCCTTTTCCGTCAGGCGCATCGCCTTTGCACCCAATTTTCTGATCAAGGCCGCCTTACGGCGCCACCTCGTCCGGCTCGATCGTCGGGAGTTTGAAGAAGATTATGCGCGTTTTTATGAACCGGCCGAATGCAAACCGCCCTGGGTGGGACGTCCTTTTCTGTTGCGGCCCTGGCGGATTCGCGGAGGCGTTGTCCTCGCCCATGGCTACATGGCGGCTCCTCTGGAGATCCGTGCCCTGGCGGAACATCTTTGCCGCGCCGGCTACGCCGTCTATGGTGTCCGCCTCAAGGGACATGGAACAGCGCCGGAAGATCTGGAACAACGGCACTGGGAAGACTGGTATGCCTCACTCAACCGGGGTTATGCCGTCATGCGCACCATCACCAATCATGTGGTTCTGGGCGGCTTTTCCACGGGAGGCTGTCTGGCGCTGCTCGCCGGTGCCTATAAGCCGGCCCAGATAAAGGCTGTATTCACCATTTGCGCACCCTTGCATATCAAAAGCTATTCCATCCGCCTGGTTCCCTCCATTATCACGGTGAACACACTGTTGAAACGTTTCGGACAGCAGCAATATGCCAAAGATTATGTGGAAAACAATCCGGAAAACAAGCACATCAATTACACGCGCAATCCCCTGCGGGGCGTCCGGCAGCTTACAGAGATCATGAACGTGGCGGCGGAAACCCTGCCTCTGGTACAACAGCCCACGCTGGTGATCCAGGCCTCCAAAGACACAACCGTCGACCCGGCCAGTGGCACACAGATCTTTGAAGGTCTGGGCACCTCCGACAAACAGCTTACTCTCTTTGAGCGGGCCCGTCATGGTATAATCAACGGAGAGGGGAGTCCGGAGGTCTTCACTCAGGTGGAACAATTTCTTCACCGGACTCACAAACAGGCCCAATCTCAGCAATATTGGCAGTTTGGTCGCCGTGTCGGCCGGCTGTTTTCAGGAAAAAATAGCGAGAAAGAAAAGCCGCGGGAGGAAACACCCGAGGCTGTGCCGGAAGAGCTTTCGGAAGAAGAAAAGGAAAACTATTGACACTTTGCCATGGTTTATGTTAGTTTTTAAGGTAAGGAATCATGGCTGTATAGACTGTCATGTCTCTTTTTGATAGAATAACAGTCACAGCATACGTGCTGCCAATGGTTTTGTAACGGTCTTGAACACCTGTTCGGGACACGCAACCTAAAACAGTATGGGCGCTTCTGAGAGCGCCACAGGAATCAGCGTCATGCGGAAACATGTTTTTTTGATTATTGTGCCGGTGTTGGCTATTTCTGGCGTGCTGTATCCCCTGGATGCACAAGCGTGGGGTCCCAAGGCGATGCGCAGCATTACAGCCATGAGCCTGCAGGTATTGAAAAATGATTATCCCGATGTCTTCCGTCCGGGAGGTATTGTGGGTGTCAACTTTGAAAAAGACGTGGTCAGCGGTTCGACAGACGGCTGGCAGGTTCTCGCCAAAACAACTCCACTTAATTCTGACGCCGAAGTGGTGGAGGCTATTGCCAGCGAGATCCAGCTGCTCCGTGAAGCTCGGACTTATGGTCCCACTTCCTATTTTGCCTACCGGATGGGAGTACTGAGCTCCCTGACGGCCCATTTGATGTTGCCCTATGGCTATGCCTGGACAGCGGCGGATCAGGATATGCGCCGTAAAGTTGTGACAGACATTGAAAACCAGGTTGACTTTTTCCACTTCAAAGTGCCCAAAAAGAACAGAGATTTCGTCCGCAATGCCAGCGTGTTCTTTACAGACAGACGCGACACGCACGCCCAAGACAAGAAACTGATTGCCCATGACTACAAAGTGGGGACCAACTACAAAGGCTATCTGAAACTTGGCGGCCAGGCCTATTTTATCAGAGCCGTGGAAACAGTGGCGGATGTGTGGAACACCGTGCTTCAACATGAAGATACGGTTCGCGCCTTCGGTTTGTCCAAACCTTCTTCACGCAGTCTGGCCTGGTACTTTGTTCAGGAAATGGATTATCTGCTCAATGTCAAAGACAACATGACTCAGGTGGAAATCATTTACAAAAATTTCGAACGGGTCGGCGCCGGTATGACAGAAGCCATGGAACAGATCGGAGACATGTTCTACGATCATCCCCAGCGCACAGTCAAACTTCGCGGTGTTTCTGAATGGCAAAAAGCCTTTGATATGGGCGGCAAAGATCGGACTGCAATCGGTGTGAAACTCTCGGAGCATTATATGTCCGAGGGCAATACTTTCCTTTTGCACGCAGCCCAGCCCGATGCCGAAGAAACAGACCTGAACAATGCCAAGCGTTCCTTTGAGGATGCCCTCAATTATGACCGCTCCAATGAATCGGCGGCCAAGTTGATTCAGGAAACGGACGTGGCCATTCGCGAACGCAACGAGCGACTGGAAGTGGTGCTCAGCATTATCGCCACGGGCGAACGTATCCACGAGGAAGCCAACCGTTACAGGGAGATGCAGGACTTCGCCAACGCCATCAGTACTTATCGTCAATCCATCGGTTTCTTTGATGCCGTGGACGAGGAGTTCAAGGTCCATGCCAACACGGCCCGTGAAAGTATCCGCCGTCTCCGCCGGGAAATCTCGGATCTGATCAATGAAGTGCTGGATGCAGCCAGCCAGGCCATCGACGAAGGTGACCGGGCCAGAGACAACAATCAGTTCGATGAGGCATCCAACAAGTACCTGTCCGTTTCCAGGATTGTATCGGTTATTCCTGAAGATGAATCGGCCTCTGTGGCAAGAGACAAACAGGAAGTCGTTGAACTTGCCAGCAGAAAGCTGGAAGAATCCAATGTGCAGAAACTGCGCTACGAACAGATGCTGCAGGAACAGGCCCAACAGGCCCAGCAAGCCCAGCAGCAGCCGCAACGCTGATTCATTCACTATCTTTAATCTCAGGCGTCACCTCCCTAACCGGGGGTGACGTTTTTTTTTGAAATTTAAACCCCCTGTCTCCCTCCACCGAGTGAGACAGGCATTTGAACACTCTCTGCGAGGAAGGGTTCCATTTGTCCGGCCCCGAAAGAAGCTTGTTGAATCAGGCTGTTTTATCGGGTTGCGGAAAAAAGAACCCGACTGTTGACGAGAAGACAGATTCCAAAAATCAGGATCCCATGACCCTGCGGAGCTGTCAGGAGAATATATGAAAAGTCTTGTAATCAACGTGAACCCTCTGGAAACCAGAATCGCACTGCTGGAAGACAAAAGACTGGCTGAGCTGATCATTGAGAGGGAAGAAGACCGGAGTGTTGTCGGTAACATATACAAAGGGCGGGTGGATGCCATTATCCCCGGTATCCAGGCGGCCTTTATCGACATCGGTTTTGAAAAAAATGGTTTCCTCTACGTATCAGATATAGCCGGTGCTGAGGGAACAGGGGATATTGAACTGGAGCATGGAGTGCCCCGGGCGAAATCCCGTAAGAAACGCGCTCATCAGCAGGCCATTGAGACCATGATGAAAAAAAATCAATATGTCATGGTTCAAGTTTCCAAAGACCGGCTCGGAACCAAAGGGCCAAGGCTCACAAATTTCATCACTTTCCCGGGACGTTATCTCGTTCTTCTGCCTACGATCAACACGCTGGGTGTATCCCGGAAAATTGAATCCGGTAAAGAGCGGGACCGCCTACGGAAAGTGCTGCGTGAGCTGCGACCCAAAGGGATGGGGATTATCTCCCGGACAGCCTGTGAGGGTCGTACCCGTGAAGAATTGAAAGAGGATATCGATTATCTTGTCCGTGCCTGGGACAAGACCCGTGCCAATTATGAACGGAGCAGAAAAACCACGCTTCTGCGGGAAGATCTGGGTCCCATCCTTCGTTCTGTGCGCGATCTTTTCAAGGAGGATTTCGATCGTCTGACCATTGACAGTGAAGTCGAATATGGCCGGATCATGAATTTTCTGGATCAGTTTGCACCGAAGCTGAAAAAGAAAGTGCGCCTCTATAAAGAGAAGAAGCCGCTCTTCGAAAAAATGGGTGTCGAAGAAGAAATTGAAAAGGCCTTGCGACGGAAGGTCTATCTGAAAAGTGGCGGATATATCGCCATTGACCATACAGAAGCTCTCATTGCCATTGATGTGAATACGGGCAAGTTCACCGGCAAAAAGCAATTGGAGGACACTGTGCTGCAAACCAATCTGGAAGCAGCCGAGGAGATTGCGCGACAACTGCGCCTTCGTGATATGGGCGGGATCATCGTTCTGGATTTCATCGACATGGAATACTCCCAGAACAGAAGAACACTCATCAAGCGTTTTCGCGAAGCCTTACGCCATGACCGTGCCAGAATCACCCTCTCAGAAGTCAGTGAATTGGGCATGATCGAAATGACCCGAAAACGGGTCAAGCATAATCTCATCAAAGCCCTGTCACAACACTGCCCCTATTGTGAAGGGAGCGGCATGGTACGCTCCGTGACCACTGTCACCTTTGACACCCTGCGCAAATTGCAGAGTCTGTTTTGTGCCACCCGGGAAAAACATATTATTCTGCAGGCCCACCCCGATGTGACACGACGCCTCCGCGGCGAGAACAGCGATCTTTTGAAAGTCATCGCCGACCGCTTCAGCCGGGAAGTCTCCATTGAATCCGTCTCAGATTTCCATATCCATGAAGTGCACTTCCTCCGTGCCCGGAACCGAAAGGAAATTGAACTGGATATGCTTGCATAGCCCGGGACTGAATGGACTGAGTACGGTCGCCCTCGCCCCTATCCCCTGATATCTGAAAATCGCCCTTCATCCGGCACTGCACCGGATAAAGGGCGATGGAGCATTCCAGAAAAAAGACTAGCCTAAAATAATCATGATCCGCTTGTAAATTTCATCAGGGCTCGCATTACTGCCCGGGATATTTTTCAGCACACCCAGTTTCTCATAAAATCCGATAATGGGTGCCGTTGTCTCATGATAGGTTTTCAAACGGGTCTGCACTGTTTCCGGCTTGTCATCTTCCCGCTGGATCAGTTTCTCGGCAATCTCTGCGGGCGGCGGATTGAAAATCAGATTGTAGACCGCACCTGTTTCCGGATCACTGCGACGGGCACTGAGGCGCCCCACAATCTCTTCGTCAGGCACATCAATATTAATGGCTGCATCAATGGCCTCGCCACGTTCTTTCAGAAAACGGGTCAGCATTTCAGCCTGAGGCACTGACCGGGGAAAGCCATCCAGAATATACCCATTGGCACAATCTTCCTCCACAAGACGATCAGCCACAATATCACAAGTCAGCTGGTCAGGCACCAAAGCACCGCTGTCCAGGTATTTCTGTACTTCTTTACCCAGATCCGTACCTTCCCGGAGGTTCTTCCGGAAGATGTCTCCTGTGGAAATATGGGGAATACCCATTTCCTGAGCCATCCGTATGGCCTGCGTTCCTTTACCTGCGCCCGGAGCACCCAGCATGACAATTTTCAATCCCATCACTACAATCCTTTTTTATTTTGTTGTTAAATGAAGCACTTCCAACCAACCACAGATGAGTCAGCCTGAGTATAACACAGTTTTACAGGGAGAAGAAGTTGAACTTAAGGCCTGCACTTGGGTAAAATGAGGCATTCACAGTTCAGTATTATCCGGGCTGTGCCCTTCCAAAAACGGCTGCTGGAATAGCTCAGTTGGCAGAGCGCGTCACTCGTAATGACGAGGTCCGGGGTTCGATTCCCCGTTCCAGCTCCATTTTTTTTCTTCCTCTCTTTTCTCTTCTCAGCCCTTTTTTGCGGCATCACGGATGACAAGCAGTTCCTTCATGACCGTATAAAGCTCATCACGGTGATCTTCCACACCGAAGCTGTCGTGAATCTTCTTGTACAGACCATAGAGGCGATCATAGGTTGCGCTGCTCTCGGCATCAGGCGTATACACCAGGTCGTCCGTATGCGACATGGCCGCAGCCGCAGCCGCAAAGTTGTCATGACCACCTGCAGCAGCGCCGGCAACCACAGCACCGGCCATGGCCGCACCGACAGCACAGGTCTGAGTACTCTTTGAGACTTCCAGAGGACGGCCCATGATGTCCGCATAAATCTGCATGAGCAGGGCGTTCTTACCGGAAATTCCGCCGCAGTTGATAATGCGATCCACAGCCATGCCATATTCCAGAAAGCGTTCCATGATCACCCGGGCACCGAAGGCCGTGGCCTCGATGAGAGCCCGGTAAATCTCTTCAGGGCGTGTATGGAGGGTCATGCCCAGCAGAGCACCCGTCAGCCGCTGATCAACGAGAACCGTACGGTTGCCGTTGTGCCAGTCCAGTGCCAGAAGGCCGCTTTCACCCGCCTTCAGTTTCAAGGCTTTTTCCGTAAGGCTTTCATGGCTTTCACCGGCGGGCTTCACATTGCTCACGAACCAGTTGAAAATATCACCTACAGCCGACTGACCCGCTTCCAGACCATAGCAGCCGGGGAGGATGGATTCGGGAACAATACCGCAGAGCCCGGGGATATCCGGCAGCTTCTGGGACAGGGGTGCCACGAGCATATCACAGCAGGAGGTACCCAGAATCTTCACCAGCACGCCCGGCTGAATCCCGGAACCCACGGCGCCCATGTGCGCATCAATGGCGCCCATAGCAACAGGAATCCCCTGGGGAAGCCCCAGTTTCAGCGCCCATTCTTCCGTCAGTTCTCCCGCCTTCTCCGCTATGGACCAGGCTTTGTCGGGCAGGGTCTCTCGGACACGACCCAGAGCGGCATCCAGAGAGGTCAGAAATTCCGCATCGGGATAACCGCCCCAGCTTTCGTGAAACATGGCTTTGTGCCCGGCCGCACAGATACTGCGTTTCAGGCTTTCCGGATGCGCCGTTCCCGTGAGAACAGCCGTCATCCAATCCGCATGCTCCACCCAGGTATGGGCCGCATAAAATACATCAGGAGCGGAACGCTTGCAATAAAGAATCTTGCTCCAGAACCATTCGGAGGAATAAGCGCCGCCACACTTGGCAAGATACTGAGGTCGCATCTTCTCCGCCAGAGCCGTTATTTCCACGGCTTCAGCATGGCTCGTATGATCTTTCCACAGCCAGGCCATGGCTGCCGGATTCTCTTTAAAATCATCTAGCAGTGCCAGAGGGGTCCCGTTTTTATCGACAGGCAAAGGAGTGGAACCTGTAGCATCAACGCCTATACCGATAATGTCTTCAGCGGAAAATCCCGGGCTCTTCTTCGCCTCTTCAAGAGCTTGAGGAACAATGGCCGCCACAGCCTGCAGATAATCCCAGGGATGCTGCCGGGCCAGATCGGGATTCTTCTCATCAAGAATAATTCCATTCTCCCCCGAAGGATACTCGAAGACAGCCGTGCCGATTTCCGCACCACTACTGGCACTGACAATTACAGCACGGGCCGAGTTGGTACCATAATCCAAACCGATGACATACTTTTCTTTCATGGCATTTCTCTTTCTAAAGGTTGCGGAGAAAGATTACTGAATAACACAGCTCTGATTATAGCCCAGTTCAGGCAACAAACTGCAACTGAAAGAGATATTCAGGCCACAGGGATTCAGCCTGGATGTGCTGCCTGGATCTGCGAGGGCGGGGGTCGAGGTTCAGAGCTTTACACAGGATCAGCGGATCAAATGGACAGAGTGGACCTGTCAAGACAGAAGATCTTTTTTATACCGCCTGTGTTTCTTTCGTATGTGACCTGATTGACCTGGTTTAAAAAAAGGCTGATTGGGTTGCAGCTGTGCTGTGCTATATTTTCCCGGTCATCATGCGCCGTCAGCCAATGTGGAAATTGGCGTTCTCGGGTGTGATTCTCTACGGTCTTCAGGGTTCTCAAAGGCCTTGCTTGTTCGGGATTACAAGATGTCCACTGATACGCCCCGTTTCTTTCTTATCTCTGTAGCAAAATCAACACGCTTCTGTTATGCTTATTACAATGCTGGCCAGCCTGTCTTCTCCGGATAAAAACCAACAGAAAGGGCAAGTCCATGAAATCTCGGCATATCTTTTTTTGGATTCTGATCACAGGATTGATGACGGGGTTGACCGTTTATATTTCACAAGTGCAAGCCATTGAATCCGATGCTGAGACATCCTGCATTGTCCTTCCTCCCGAGATGCTCCCCGTTCCGGCCGGATCTTTTGAAATGGGGCGACCTTATGACCTGGATGATGTTCCTGATCCCTATGAAAGACTGAAGGGGGAGTTGCCCGTACACAGTGTTTATCTGGATGAATATGAGATTGGCAAATATCCGGTCACCAATGGCCAATTTGCGAAGGTACTGAACTGGGCTCATTCCCATAATCTGCTTCAAAACGCCAATGGTGAGAGATTTTCTGAAGGTGTGATCCACGCTTATGACGAAGCTCTGGCGGAGACAGCAGGTTATTCCGCATACTGTATGATTGCCTTTGCTGATGACAGTTTCTGTGTCAGAGAGAGACAAGGATACAAGGATCAGTTTTTTTCCATGGTCGATCATCCTGTTTTCCGTGTGTCCTGGTATGGCGCTATATGCTTCTGCAACTGGCTGAGCGAAATAGAGGATCTCGAGCCCTGTTATGATCCTTCCACCTGGGAGCGTTATGAACCTGTGCGCAATGGCTATCGGCTGCCGACAGAAGCGGAATGGGAACGTGCGGCCGCCTGGGACGGTGAAAAGCATTGGCGCTACGGCATGCCCGGTGACAGCATCAGTCATGAGGAAGCCAACTTTGGTCGACACAATCCCATGGACTTGATCACCACCCCTTATACGACCCCTGTGGGCTGGTACAATGGCATTCATCCTTCCGCTTTACGGTCTCCCGAGACAGTGACCCTGGATGTCAAAAGCCCCGTGGGCGCTTATGACATGTGCGGCAATGTATTGGAATGGTGTCATGATTGGTATGATCGGAACTATTACGCTGTCAGTCCTCCGAACAATCCGACAGGCCCGGAACCGTTGAAATGTCGCATCCTTCGCGGTCCCGACTGGAGCACTTGTGATGCCGGTTGCCGCATGGCCTTCCGCAGCTGCAGCGGGCCGGGCTATCGGAGCAACTTCTACGGTTTCAGGCTGGCCCGGACGCCGGAATAACAAGAAAAATAAAAGTCTGTACATCAGATGATCACAGCCGAATACAGCATAAGCAGCTCAAAAACAATTCTGCTGAAAACTTTCTTTATGCGGTATAATAGATATTAAGAGCACTGTTCTCAACGGATAAGGAATGGTCTATGAAGAGCAAGTGTATGTCCTCCATGCTTGTGTTGTTCGGGCTTATCAGCGGGATATGGGCTTGGGATAGCGGGGCACAATCTCTTACCCCCATGCTCACCGTCGAGGAAGGCTACTTCGAAATGGGCAGACCTTATAGCGGTACAGCCATTGGTGAACAACCTGTTCATACGGTATGGTTGGATCGCTATCAGATCGGTATGTATCCGGAGACAGCCGCTCAGTTCACCGCTTTTCTCAATTCGAATCTCAGTATACTGGAAGATAACAAGGGCAACCCCTATACAGGCGGCATCGTTCACGCCTATGGTCAACCCATTGCCTGTGATCAAAAAGACTCTGACAACGTTCAAATCTTTTGGGATGAAAATAAATTTGCCATACGCAGCTGGGGAGGATACGGGGGGCAGTTGTTTCCCATGGACGAGCACCCCGTAATTCGCGTGTCCTGGTATGGCGCTGTATGTTATTGCAATTGGCTGAGCCAAAGAGAGGGTTTGGAGCCCTATTACGATGTTTCGACCTGGAAACGTTATCATCCCGTGCGCAACGGGTACCGCCTGCCCACGGAAGCGGAATGGGAACGTGCGGCTGCGTGGGACGGGGAAAAGCACTGGCATTATGGGATGATGAGTGATACCCTTGATATCACCCTGGCCAATTACGAGGCCTATCCCTCACCCAATCCACTGGGACTGGAGATAAAACCTTATACTACCCCCGTGGGCTGGTATAACGGCATCAACCCCGTGACACTGAGCACCCCTGAAATACTGACCCGGGACGCACGAAGCCCTGTGGGTGCCTACGACATGAGCGGCGGTGTCTGGGAATGGTGCCATGACTGGTATTCCAGCACTTATTATAATTCTTCTCCCGGGCGCAATCCTTCCGGACCGGCGAAGGGCTACTATAAGGCTGCACGCGGGGGCCACTGGCAACGTATAGGGTACGATGCACGTTGTGCAGCCCGGAACACAGATATAACAGAACCCTGGCAGCGATATTATTTTCTCGGTTTCCGTATCGCAAAAAGCGACGTGGAACTGACCCACCCGTCTGATCGGAATCATGATGGACAGATCGACCATGAGGAAGCGATGGGATCTATCGACGGATGGCAGAGTGGCGACTTGTCCATGGCGGAGGCGATCCGGATGCTTTACATCAGTGAAAGGGGAGGCGCTTATTTTTATAACCCTGAGCTGGAGCCACCGCTGCACTGGGAACTTGCGGAATCAGAAGAATAGCAGGTGAGGTCACAAGAGGGTCAAAGATATTTTGGCGGAAGTTCTTGTCTTTGCTGTTGACTCCTTTTTTCGAATGGCACTTCTTCAGCTTCTTTTCATGAATATGCTATGGTATTCTTGAAGGGAGAAGAAGTTCCTTTCTTCACCTTTCGCTGCATTCATATTGTATCGTTCTTCTGTTTGTGGTCATTAAATAAGGATCGATGCCATGTATTGTCGGCTGTTTGTATTTTCCTGCTTGATTTGTCTTTGCTTTTCCGCCGGAGCATTGCCCGATGAAAAGGTCAACGCCTCTTTTGAAAGGCTGGATGACTCCGGAAATGCGGAGGGATGGATCATGGACAGTCCCAAAGGCGGTGTCCTGTCAGGTCAGGCCTCCCATGGAGAAAAGAGCATCTGGACAGAAGGGACAGGTGCAGCGGAAGAGCTTTTGTGCTGGCGTTCACAAAGCTTTGATCTGGAACCGGGCTGTCACTATCTCTTGCAGCTTGATATGCGTCGGGAAGAACTGGGCCGGGGCGGGGGCAGTGCCCTGGTCGGTGTGGAAAAATACAATGTGGACGTTTTTTATCTGCCTGAAATATGGAAGACCATCCGTTATGGTTTCCGTACGCCTCACCGGGAGGAGGAGTATTTTTACCGGGTAGGCCAGTGGCAGGATGACAGCCGCTTTCATTTTGACAACTTGAGTCTTGTACGTGCCATGCCTGTTCATGCCCGCTTCGGTGAGGTGGAATTGGGAGAAGGAGAGCGTATCCGGGGGAATGATTATTTCTTTTCCACCACCCAGATACAGAGCCGCAGCAATGTGCACCGTTTTTCAAGAGAATTCACCAATCATTTCAACACGGATCGGCTCATCTTCTTTGATGGTGCCTATGCGATCTTTGAGCATGAGGTGGCGGAGCATCTCTTTGATGACCTCACTCTTTTATTCTGGACGCGCTGTTTCGGAGAAAGCAAATTAAAAGTGGAGGTAAGCCGTACAGGAGAAGATTGGCTGGAACTGGGTGTTCTGGGAGAAGGCAAACGGTTTTCCTTGAAGCCTCCAGCGGAATTTTTTCCCATGAAAAGCCTGTGGGTCCGCCTCTCCGGGTCGGCCGTGGCCGAGAGAAATCTGCAGATTCTGGAGTATCGTGTGGAAGCGAAACTGGGCGGGAAAGCCATGACCGCTTTCGGCAGCACCCGCTGGATGGAGGTGCAGGAACTGGCGGAAGGACTAGAAGTTGAGGTGGACGCTCCGGCATTGCACAATCCTGACCGCTCAGAAGAGGGAATCACCGTCCGGGCGACAAAAGACGGAGAGCCACTGGCGGGGGAAGTGACGCTCAAAGCTGGTGGCCAGGTCTTTTCGAAGGCCCCCTTCGGCGAGGCGCTCACTGTGCCCATTGAAAACACTCTGGATGAGCTGACACTGGAAAGCGATGGGATCCGCCTCTATTATCAGTGCCCCTTCCCTGAATATTTCCATACGGCCTATGGCGAAAAACTGGGTGATGGACTCTGGTGGGCTTCGTCGGGCTGGAAGATCCGGAAAAACCGTGGCATGCCCACAGCAACGGGAACAGCCTTGCGCATTGAAACAGCGAAAAACGAAGCGGAGGCGGCGCAGTTGGTTCTTCTTCCGGAAAAGACCTTGCACCATGTCCGGGTAAGCGCTACGGATCTGAAGAGTGCCGAAGGTGCTGTAATCTCCGGCGGGGCTGTGGATGTATTGCGGGTGCGCCATGTGCCTGTCATGCAGCCGACAGACCCCACAGCGCCACCGGCGGACTGGGCTGATCCTTTGCCGCCCCAGAAGGATGGGCTCACTGTGAAGGCGGGTGTGAACCAGCCCTTCTGGATCCGTGTGAAACCGGGGAAAGACGCACCAGCGGGAGAATACAGCGGCCAGCTTATTGTTACGGCTGATGATTACCGTCAGGAAGTTCCCTTTGAATTGCGTGTCTTCGATTTCACGCTCCCCGATCGCATGAGCTGTGTGAGCACCTTCGGGCTGAATCACGATATGGCCATCCGCTATCATGGCGCCACTGCGGATGCGGATAAACGGCGCGTGGTGGACAGTTATCTTCAGGCCATGGCGGATCATCATCTCACTCCCCATGACCTCTCCCCTCTCGATCCCTTTATTGTACATTGGCCCGATATTTCTCCGGAGAACCCGCCTGAGGACATCAAAAGCCTGAAAGTACACTTCGACTGGGAGGCCTATGACCGGGGAACGGAACGGGGCTTTCAGGAGTTTCATTTCAACTCAGTCCGTGTCCCTGTTCAGGGGATGGGCTGGGGTAATTTCTATTATCAACGGGCTCCTTCCATCCGCGGTTTCACGGAGGACACGGAAGTCTATCAGCATCTCTTCGCCGATTACTGCCGTCAACTGGGGGAACATTTTGAGGAAAAAGGGTGGATAGAAGACAGCTTCATTTACTGGTTTGATGAACCCGAAGAGAAGGACTATCCCTTTGTCATGAACGGCTTCAACAAGTTCAAAAAACATGCGCCCAAGATCGGGCGGATGATCACGGAAGAGATTCACGAGGGGCTTTACGGTGGCCCGAATATCTGGTGTCCTCTCCCCTTCCTCTGGAATGAAAAAGATGCCCGAGCCCGGGAAGCGCTGGGCGAGAAAATCTGGTGGTATGTCTGTACACTGCCCAAGGAGCCCTATGCGGGGCTGTTCATCGACCATCCGGCAACGGATTTCCGGGTGTGGCTCTGGCAGACCTGGGAGCGGAATATTGTGGGCTTCCTCATCTGGCACAGTATCCTCTGGCACAGTGTGACGGGCTATCCCGATCCGGAACATCCGCAGAATCCTTATGAGGATACCATGGCCTGGTCCTACAGCTATGGCGAGGAAACCCCGCTGCCCTGGGGTAATGGCGATGCCCGCTTTTTATATCCCCCTGAAGCCGTGGCTGACGGACGGCCTTCCAAAGCGAATTTTGAAGCGCCCGTAGACACCATACGAATTGAAATGCTCCGGGACGGTATAGAAGATTATGAATATCTGGCCATGCTGCGCAGTGCAATAGAAGAGAAGAAAGAGCATTTGACTGAGGAAGAATTGGAAACTTTCACAGCCTTGCTGGAAGTGCCTGATACTATTTCCAAGACTTTGAGCATCTTTACGAAAGATCCGGCGCCTATTGAAGCACAACGAAGAAAAGTGGCCGAAGCTCTGGAGATACTGGAAAAACGCTGATTCCCCTGGAACTTCATAAAAGGAGCGGAGCCGTGACCTCCTGGAGACCTTTGCCCGACTATTATTGTTTCCCTGAAACTCCCCGGGCTCTGGGTAAATTTTTGGATGAGCTTATGAAACCGCTGCAGCCGCATGTACCGACCTGCAAGCCTGTGGCGCTGCTGGTGCCTCATGATCATTATCTCTTTTCCGGCCGTACGGCGGCCTTCGCTTTTGCCCGTATACACCGGTGGGTGCCCAAACGCATCGTGTTCATCAACGCTTCTTCTCAACTGAATTTTTCCGGGCTGTCCCTTTACAGTCGTTCTTCTTTCAAGACAGCTCTGACAAGCTCTCCAGCCGACCGGGAATTCAGAAACATCCTGAAGAAGCGTCTGGATTGTATTTGTCCGGAAAACCATGATGAGGCGCATCATATTTCAATGCCTCTGTCTTATGTACAGCATATATACACTTATGATGATAAGATCCCTGTTGTTTCTCTTCTTCTCGGAGAAGAAGCCTCTGATTTTCATGTGGGACTGGGAAAGGAGCTGGCCGCAGCCCTGTCGGAAGATGATCTGCTCATCTGTACCTCCGATCTGGATACCCAGTTTGCCCGGAACTCTGATGGCCGACAGGGCGCAATAACGCTGACCCGCATACAAAATGGAGACATTTCCGGACTTATGGAGGGGCTGCAACAGGGCATCTGTGCCTTATCCGCCTCGGCTGCCGTCGTCACCATGATGTCCTGTTGCGCTGCACGGGGCGTTCCTGAAGGCTTTCTTCTCGACTATGGCTGTACGACGACATTTGATACCAGAGAACACTGGATTACAGGCTTTGCCTCTGTTTCATTTGAGAAAAGGATTTTGGAAGATGAGTTATAAAGTCAAAGATATTTGCAACTTTATGGAAGAGTGGGCCCCGGAAAAACTGGCTGCTGACTGGGACAATGTGGGACTTCAGACAGGTGATCCCGTACAGGAAGTCAACGCCGTACTGACCTGTCTCTCCGTCACGCCTGAGGCTCTGGAAGAAGCCAAAGACATGGGCGCCAACATGATCGTGGCTCATCATCCCCTCATTTTCCGGCCCATCAAAACGCTCCGTGAAGATTACCCCCATGCCCGGCTCTGTGCGGAAATCCTCCGCAACAGGATCGCCTGTTTCGTGGCTCATACGAATCTTGATATTACGGAGGGAGGTGTAAACGATATTCTGGCCACGAAGTTGGGGTTGACAAAAATCAAGCCTCTTTTCCGTGATGACAGCCAGAGACAGTTCAAACTCATTACATTTGTGCCGAAAGATCATGTGGATCGCCTCCGTGATGCCCTGGCTCTTGCTGGAGCAGGTGTCATCGGCGATTACAGTCATTGTTCTTTTCAATCGGAAGGGATGGGGAGTTTTCAGCCCCTGGAGGCGGCGAAACCTTTCAGTGGTGAGAAAGGGCAATTGAATCTGGAACCTGAAATCAGGCTGGAAATGATTGTGCCGGCGGCTACAAGTGCCAAGATATTGCAGGCACTGATGAACCACCATCCCTATGAAGAACCCGCCTATGATCTGATCGCTCTGGAAAATCCGAACCGCCGCATAGGATTGGGGCGTCAGGGAATACTGGAAGAACCCATGTCTCTGGCTGTTTTCGGAAAGAAAGTTCGGGATGCCCTTTGTCTGCCTCATCTCGTCTATTATGGACAAGGGGAAAAGAAAGTCAGAAAGGTGGCTCTTCTGGGGGGCAGTGGTGGAAAAATGGTGGGGAAACTTCCTGAAAATACCGATGTCTATGTTAGCGGCGACGTGGGTTATCACGATGCGGAAACAGCACAGTTGCGTGATATCGCCTGTATAGACGCCGGTCATTGGGGTACGGAACAGCCGGTTGTCATGGAGATGAAAGAACGTCTGCAGGAGGCCTTTCCACAAATTACGGTAAGCGCTTTTTTGGAAACAGCCCCGGGCATCAGACTTTGAGTCATCTATGACAAGTGAATTCAGACAGGCCCTTAAGATGCAACATCGGGCATATTTACGGTATACTAAGCTTTATCCTCTTTCAGGAAAAACACTTGACACAGGCTCCTGTGCATGAGGAGAATGTGGAAAAGCTTATTTTATTTCTTTGCAGAAGGGCTCTTTCGTGCCGCATCAAAGACGTGTCTACCTTGAAGCTTTCATTTGTCTGGCCGTACTCTTTATCGTGCCGGCCGTGCTTCTTTATCCGGTCGTTAAAGGTGGCTCCCTTCCTTTCGACCTCAGTGAACTCACTTTACGTGCCCCCTGGCAGGAGGCCCGGGAAAGCGGCTTTCATCTGTCAAAGGGCGAGAGCTCCACAGAACTTGTTCAACGCTATTTCCCGTGGTATGTCTATTTAAACGAAAGTGCTTTGCTCAAGAAACTTCCTCTGTGGAATCCCTATGAGGGTTGTGGTATCCCCTTTCTCGCCCTCTGGCGTACCCGAGTTTTCTCAGTTTTTTCTCTGCCCCTCTATGTCTTTCCTCTGGCGGCTGCTTTGGGCGTATCCGTATTTTTAAAAAGTGCTGCAGCGGGCCTCTTTGCATATTTTGCAGCCCGTAAATTCCATTTTTCACCTTCACTGGCTCTCGTGGCTGGTTTCGGATATCAATTGAGCGGGATTCTGCTTGTGGGGCACTGGCTTCCCGTCTCTGATCTGGTGCCTCTCTTTCCGCTGCTGCTCGTAGCCATGCAGGCACTGCTCTTGGGGCAATATCGCATCTGGCCGGTACTGGCATTGCTTCTGGGTGTGATGGCCCTGGCTGGCGGGCCTGATGGCCTGGTGGCCATGCTTCTTTTTCTCATGCTGCTCATCCCTGTCTACAGGCTGCGCACCCGGGAAGGAGAAGGCTATGTCAATACTTTTCTGATTCTGCTGATCAGCGGTCTTCTGGCACTCTGTCTGGCGGCTCTGCAGGTATTGCCCTATGCTGAATTTTTAAACCATGGTTACCTGGAGAACAACGATCTCCCTCTCATCAAGGTTCGCGATCTTTCCCTGATCCTTCTTTCGCCTCAGAGTCTTGCCGGGAATGCAGCCGGAAAAACAGAAGCGGCTTTGTGGCTGCCTTCCTGTGTGATGGGATTTCTGCTGCTGCCTTTGTGGTTTGCGTTACGCTCTTTTGCCCTGCGTATCCGGAAACGGCGTGTTGAAGCCTTCCTGTTGACGGCTGTCCTCTTCGCTTTTCTGGGAATGTTCATCACTCCCCATCTGCGTCAGATTACCGGTCTGTCTTTTTTTGACAGCCATTATTTCCTGCTTCCCATACCACTGGCCTTTTTCTTTTTGACAGCAACGACAGCCGAAGAATGGCTTCGCCTGAATCTGGAGCAGTGCAAGACTGTATTAAAGCGTTTGAAATATGCTCTCCCCGTGTTTTACGGCCTCTCCTTTTTTATAGCTCTGCTCATGACCCGCCATAAATTGCAGCAACTTCCCCATTTCTTGCCGGCCCTGCTGCTGTGTCTGCTCCTGGTCGTTATTTTCGGTATTACCCTGCTGAAGCCCCGGGTCTCCTGGCTGGTCACCGCCTTGTGCATCCTTCTCTTTCTGGGTTCCTGGCGTGCCTACCAGCCTCTGAGCCATTATACTTCCGTAGAGCAGGCGATACCCGACACCCTGTTCACTCGAAGTCTGTGCAAGGAAAACATCCGTATTTCAGGTACGGACAAACTGGCCCAGTGGCCCCTTTCCATTCACGGCATCTCACAAAGTTATTCCCCTTCCGGGGTACACCTGAAGCGTCTGGAAGAGTTCAACAGGCAGGCCGCTTCTCAACCGGAGTTGCTGCGCCTCACCGCTTCGAGTCAACTCGTGCTTACCAAACAGGACATTCTTGAAGGCTTCTCACTTCTCCGTCCCGTATTGAATATTCAGGATGTTTTCCCTTCAGGCGCTGTTCTTCTTCGAGATTTGAACACCTATCCTTTTGCCCGGGTATCCAATACGGCCCGACCCCTGGATATGGAAAAAGACAATATACTGCGCGCTTCCGGTCCGCCTCTGGTGGAGTCAGATTATATTCCTGTGCCCGGAAATGATACGGGTAAAAACACCCGTGTGCAGGTGGAACACCTTTCTTCCGATAAGATTGATCTGCGTCTTGATGGCGCTCAGAGTGGAATTCTTGTTGTAGCCAATTCCTGGTATCCCGGCTGGTATGCTGAACTCAATGGACAGGACAACCCGCTCTTTCCTGTGGATATCGCTTTTCAGGGTGTTGAACTGATGAAGGGGAGTCAGCGAGTCACACTGACCTACAGGCCTCAATCTTTCACTTTCGGGCTTTACATCAGTGTGGGAACCCTTCTACTTCTTTTGCTTGGAGTTCTCTATTACCTGCGGGGTCAGAAACAGTCCTGAGCAGATTCGAAGAGTACTGAAGACAGCTTGAAAGCGCCGTCATTCCTTTGTGAGCCAGCGGCTGAGAGCATCTGCTGTTTTCAATGTGGCCCCCTCGTTGCTTTGAACCGCTTCAAGTGCTTTTCGCCCGATCTCTTTCCTTTCCTCTTCATCGTCCAGAAGACCATGCAAAATGGGCATGAGTGTATCCGGTCGCGGCACTTCAACAGCTCCCCCTTTTGCAACCAGAAGTTTCACGGCATCTTTAAAACTTTCCATATGAGGACCAAAAACCACAGGCACGGACGCCACCGCCGCTTCCAGAGGATTATGCCCTTCCACGCCGGGGTAAAAGCTGCCGCAAATAACAGCCACCGAGGCCAGTTGATAGAATTGTGTGAGTTCACCCATGGTGTCGACGAAAAGCACTTTAGGACTCTTCTCAGGAAGATCTTTACCCCGAATCAGTGAACGCTGCAGGAAAGGGATTTTACCGAAAGGCTGAACAGCCGCTTTTAAACGGTCGAGATGGCGCGGTACGACAATCATGTACAGACCGGGAATTTCTCTGGAAAGGACTTCCCAGCAGGAAGCGGCAAGTTCTTCATCGCCGGGATGGGTGCTTCCGAATACAACAACCGGATCTTTCTCGCCAATACCCACTTCTTTTTGGAGGGCCTGTTTTTCTTCTGAGCTCAGCATCCGCGGCCTCTGATCATATTTCATGTTTCCCGTTGTTTCAATGCGTTCGGGAAAAACACCCAATTGCTCAAAACGCTCCGTATAAGTCTCTTCCTGGCTGCAGATTCCGGAGAGGAGAGGAAAGACAGGGGGACTGAACTTTTTCAGTTTTTTGTATCGTGGGAAATGCTTGTCGCTCAGCCGGCCATTGACGACGATGACAGGTCGCTTCCGTCTGTGCATGGCTTTGATCATATTGGGCCAGATCTCCGTCTCTATGAGTATCAATGCCTGGGGGGCGTAGTGCCTTACAAAAGAGCTCATAGCGTTGGAGAGATCAAAGGGAAGCCAGGCCAGTTGAGCACCGCTCCTGGCGGCCTCAGCCTGTTTCATGCCTGACACTGTGCTGACTGTCATCAGAAAGAAGCTTTCAGGAAAGCGTTTTTTCATCTCCTCCATCAAAGTGAGTGCAACGCCCACCTCTCCCACGGAACAGGCATGAAACCAGATTGATCCTGCGGGACAGGGACGCAGATCGGGACGGAAACGACGGATGAGTCCGCGATTTCTTTTGGAGAAAAGCAGGTAGAGGAAAACTAAAGGAGAAAGGAGATACAGTGTCAGATTGTACAAGAAAAAGCGCATGGCATTACCTGCTGAGGGCTGTGATCATCCCTCCCGTTGGATCCGACAGGATCCGCAGCCTGTTCAGAACCGCACATAAATAAAAGGGCGGCTCCGTGAAAGAGCCGCCCGGTAAACAAACATGGAAATTCAGACTTTATTTTTCAAAGTCTTCAACATCAAAGAAACGTGCTCCAGTGGAGTCCACAATGTCAGGTGTGACAAAGATAAGCAGACTGGACTGGTTTGTCTCCCGTTTGGAGCCCTTGAAGAAGAAGCCGATGACGGGAATATCCGCCAGATAGGGCATCTTGTGGCTGCTCTTGGAGGTCTGATCCTGTATCAGCCCGCCCAGTACCAGGGTATCACCATCATGAACAATCACGTTTGTCCAGACAGCCTGCCAGGAAGTGGTGGGCAGATTGATTTCATTGGAAATAGTCTGGTCAGCAATGATCTGCTTCTGTTCGAAGGTCTTTGTACCTGTCTTGGTGCGCACTTCAGGATTCAGCCAGAGACGAACCTGATTGTTGTCACGAATCTGAGGTGTTACAGAAAGGGCGATACCGAAGTTGTAGGCGGAAGGCACAATATTCTGCACGAAAGAGGTCATGGCATTGCCGCCGATACCGGATCCGGCAAAAGCATAGACTTCCGTATTCACAGAGGAAACAAAATACTCTGTGGCGAAGTCAGCGATAATGGCCGGTTTGCGGTTCATTGTGGTCACCCGGGGAGCACTGAGAAGCTCAGACTCTTCAAGACCATCCAGATAGTCAAAGGTCAGACTCAGTTTGTCACCATCCGCATTATTGAGAATATTTCCAACAATATTGAAAGTGGACGGTGCAGAGGCAACAGGATTCACCAGTCCGGCAATAGTGGAATCCGTGATGGTGTTGCTGATAACCGGCTTGCCATCGGGGCGGGTATAGAATGGAAGTATTTCGTCTCTTCCATCACCATTGATATCGTAGTAGTAATAAGCATCGTTTTCCAGTGTTGAAATGGTGCGCTTGCGAGAGTTCAAATCGGAGAAAGTCGCATCCCACTGGAACCCGACTTTTTTCAGGTCTTCAAGACGGATGGTAAGGAATTTGGCTTCTATACTCACCTGCTTGGGTGTAACGTCAATCTGTTTAAGCTGTTTTTCAAACTCTTCAAGATTGCTTGCTGTATTCTTTACAATCAACATGTTGTTGGCGGGGTTGTAAATCATATCGGAAAGGAGTTCTTCCGAATACGGCTCGTATACCTGAGGCACAAGACGTTCAAGCAAGGTCAGAACATCGCCTCCGAGGCCGGAAGATGCGGCTCCGACTGTGCTGCCCAGCTGCGCACCCGTCTGAGCGGCATTGTAACCGCCAGCTGTGGACACCTGACCTGTCGTAGCACCGGTGCCTACACGAGAGAGACCCACCATGTCGGGAATAGCAGGCGCCTCACCAACCATCATATCGGAAATCCGGGTAAAAAGATCGGAGATATTGCTGATCATGGTGACATCGCGACTGCTGCCGCCACCACCGTAGCCGCCCATGCCGCCACCGTAGCCGCCCATGCCGCCACCGTAGCCGCCCATGCCGCCGCCATAGCCGCCCATGCCGCCACCGTAGCCGCCGCCACCACCATAGGTGTCAGCAACACCACCGAGGACGTTGCGCAACACAACTTTAAAGAGGGTTTCTGAACCGGCATTTCGCAGTTCATAGTAGCGGGTTTCAAGTTTTTCAAAAGACTCACGACGAATCACCGTGGGTTTACTGATCCAGATGAATCCGGGCTGCACGGCATAGTCCAGACCGAGGGGACGCAAGAGAGCCTGGAGCCCTTCGCCCAATGTCACAGACTTCAGATTGATATAGGGTACACGGCCATCTGTTTTTTCGCCATAAACGGGATCAATATCGACTTCAGACCCCTGAGCCGTGGTGCTCATTCCCGGGCCAGCGGCAACACCGCCGGGACGGGCTCCCGCAGGCTGCTGGGGGAAAGCACCTGGCGCACCGGGAGCACCTGGTACGCCTGGAGCCCCTGGCGCACCGGGAGCACCTGGGAAGGCGCCGGGAGCAGCCCCAGCCTGTGTGGCCACAACGGGAACCGCTCTGGGCGGAGGAGCGACAACACGGTTATCAATCACAATATTCACGTCGTAGCTGTCAGCGATAAAGTCGACAATTTCGTTGATATGAATATCTTCAAATTCAATACTTACCGGTGACTCGAGAATTTTCTCGATCTCACTCATCTCATGCACTTCTTCGCGCTCTTCCGCTATTTCGGGTACGGAGAAGCGATAGGGCTTGATACCGCGTGCATCAGCCCCTTCCGGGAGTCGTTTTGAAGATTCAATAAAACCCTGGATCATGGCACGGTCTTCGGTAACACCGCTTTGTGAATCTTTTATTTTGGTCTCATGAGCACCCAGCGTGGCCTTATGCAAACCATCTTTAGCATCCTGGTTCTCCGGGTCAATCAACAGCACATTGCTGTAAATCTCCACGGCTGTCGCATAGTGTTCCGCTTCCAGATATTTGGCACCATGATCCATGAGTTCCCGGACGCGTTCCATACGAATCTCGTCGGCACTCAGATCCATGCGACCTTCGTTTGCACGAAGTGTATCGGGTTCAATGGTCTGGAATACAGGCGACTCACCGGTAGCGACACCGACCATGGCCTGCTGCAGTTTCAGGTTGGCTTTCTCCTGAAACTCTCTTGCCTCGGCCATATTGGGATCGAGAGCCAGGGCCCGGTTGAATTCGGTAAGCGCTTCTCTGAACAAATCTTTTTTGTAAAGATCGACGCCGCGCCTGAAATAAGACTCCGCCTCTGTGACGTTTGCGTCCAGCGGCGTTGTCTGTATTTCGGGCATACCGACATCCGCTGACTGTGCATCTTCGACATCTTGCCCATGAGCCAGCGGCATGGCAAAATATGCGATGAGCATAACGCAAAGCAGTGTCACTATCGCTGTTTGTTTACTGTTCATGACGGTCTTTTCCTCCCGCGGTTTGCGGCATCTTCTCTTTACAGTCATGCCTTCATGCTTTCTTCGGGTTAACATCAATTTTTTTCCAGGGTAAAGGATTTGGAGTAGCGCTGCGAATATACCACAACGGTTTCTGACTCCGCATCAATACTTGTCACTTCAAACTCTTCAAACTGTTCGTTTTCCGAGTACCATTTTACTGTTCTGGAGGTGCGCAGTCTCGCCCGGGGTCTTCCCCGGACAGCCTGGATATCCACCAATTCTATATTCAAATCAGAGGCACTGATTTGTTCAGTGCCGGAACTTTCTTTCTGACCGGAATAATACCAAAATGGATTACGGTCATAGAGGGTCGTATATACGCCCGGCATAATCGACGGTGTCGGCAGGGGCGGCATATTCGGCAAGCCCAATTCCTGCCTCTCATCAGGGTCCGTCGGCAACTCCACTCTAGGCTGGGGCAGTCTTGCCCAAGCCTCTTGTTGAGGCGGATTGAAAATGCCATAAACACGGTAAACCAGCACGGCGATCATGATGATCAGGACCATCCGTTCTTTGTTTCGCCACAGCCAGGCACCGAGTTTTTGAAGTTTATCCATGTACTTCAGCTTCCCGAATCAAGTTAGTGTATACCAAAGCAACATTATTCACAAGTTTTTACTCATCAGTTCATGTACAGAACAGTACGTTTAAACCATCTCCAGAAGCGTCCCAGAGGCCCGGGTTCTTGCTGTTGACGCATACGCTCGGGATCAATTTCTCTGGGCGGAATCACCATAGGCGCTCCACCGGCTCCGAAAGTTGCTCCCGGTGCGGCACCAACTCCAGGCGTTCCCGGCGTACCCTCGTCTTGAGGCGCACGATAATTGGCCTGGGTCAGCAGAAGCCTCACATCGAGCTGAGGCTCCCCGGCATAAGAGATATAAGGGTAAATCACTCTTATGGCATCCACACTGAAATACCGGGTTTCCTGACGCAAGGCCTCCAGAAAACGGACAAGATCTCTGGCTGTCATTGTAAACCGAAGACCCACTGTCTGCAAACCCAGCATTTTCTGATGGGCTTCGGGAAAACGACGGGGCCAGAGAACCACATTGCTCAAACTGCTTATCTCGGCTTTGAGCAGATACTCAGACAGGTTGATACCGAACTGCAATGTACGCAAAGCCAGATCAATTTGCTCTTGAGTCACATTCTGTCCGGTCCAATCTTCTTCTTTGGCAACATTGAGCATACCACGCAGATCATAGGGAAATCGATCATAGCCTCCCATTTTCTCGTACACTTTTTTATAAAGCTCCATAAGCATGGCATTGGATTCTTCCGTGTACCAGAACTTGAGGATACGATCGTCATCCTGTTTGATGTCTATATCATACCATCCGCCGAAATTGAAGAACTTGGCGCGATCTTCCCGGGCTGAACGCCAAGGCTGCACCATTCCCTGCCATTCGTCAATGAGCAGTTCAGGTTTGTAGCCGCTGAAATTATCCTCCATCTGCTTGAGAGTATTTTCAAGAGAATTCTTCAAGGCACTGTCCTGTTTGTAGCCTTCGAATAATTCCTGGAAAAAGAAGTGCCAGGTTCCATAAAAGGCACCGCCAATAGCGGCGAGAATAATTATACCTACGACTTGAGCTTTATATTTCATACAGTTCCGTCCTCCGTTTCAGTGGCTGGGGACGGCTTTTCTGCCGTGTAACGAAGAAGAAGTTCCACAGTAAAAGTGAAGAGCGAATCCTGTCCGGCACCGACACTTTGAGTGCTTCGATCGCCGATGTTACCTTCTGTGGGAGCATCATTCAAAATACTCCAGGGAACACGGCGTACACTGCCTTCACTGAAGATCACTTTTTCCGCACTGACGAACCAGGTATTGGCCATTTGTCTGGAGCTGGAACGAAGTCCTTTGACGAACTCATTGATCACTTCATCCGATTCAGCAAAACCGTGAACGATGATCCCGTTGGCACGGGGAATGGCTGTTTCGTTCATCTGAGCTTCGGGTACATGCCCCGGTCTTCCGCCAAGGCCCATTACCGGCTGACCGGTGCTCACAGCTCCCGCTCCGGAATATTGCAATCCCGGGAATCCCCGGCGCTGCATTGCCAGGGTACCGCCATCATCGTCACCTGCAGCGGGGCGCATTCCCGGAGGCTGGTGATGCTGCTGGGGCTGTTCCTCCTCGATCACGCAGGATTCCATGGAAGAGAACCATATCTGACCCAGTGGCGGTCTGGCTTCGTTGACATAGGCAAACTCATCAAGCCAGAAGCGACGCTGCCTCTTGGCTTTTTCCAACGTGTCAACCTGTCCGACGAGTGTTTGCAGTTGTCTTTTCCGGACATCCAGCTGGGCTCGCAGTTCAGACTGAGGCACGGGAGCACCGACACGGATCCGCTGGACGAGTTCCGGGTCATAGGCACGAACAGCGGCACGCAGTTCATCAATGCGTTCTTTCACCCGTTTGTTTTCTTTGGCGGCCGAAGGCACCAGAGAAGCAAATATCAAAATGAGAGCCGCCACGGACAAGCTCCAATAGAGAGCCTGTTCTTTGCGTCTGGCTGTTTCCAGAATGCGGGGCGGGATCAGATTGATTCCGATGGTCACGGGTTCCCAGCAGCGAAGTGCCATACCAAGAATAACGCAGGCCTGTTCCGGTGCTGTTTTGACTGCAGCCGCACCAGCACCAACGGTAATATTGTTGATCACCGGAGCGATCTGAACATCCATACCCAGCTGTCTGCTCAGGTAGGGCACAATATTCTTCATTCGTGCACAACCACCGGTGAGCAGGATCCTGTTTACCTGACCACCGCCGGGAAGTGAGCGGAAATAGGAGAAAGATCGGATGATCTCTGTTGACAAGCGCTGCAGCACACCGCCGATGATTTCGCCACCCTTGCCATCTCTCTGGAGATCGCCTGTGGGAGCAAAGGCCCGTTCCCGTTTGATTTTTTCAGCGGAAACAAAATCCAGATTGAAGGCTTCCGCCAGGGCGATGGTAATATCGTTGCCGCCCATATTCAAGGGTCGTGTGAAGCGGAACTGGTTGCCCCGTTCAATCACAATGTCTGTTGTGGAGGCGCCGATGTCAATGAGTGCAACACAATCCCCCTGCTGCCCCATCTGTTTTTGATGAAGGAGCCAGTTGTATGCGGCCAGCGGCAGAACGTCCACCGTATCAATGGAGGCTTTGGCGGCTTTGATCGTATCGAGATGTTTTTCAACCACATCCACTTTGATAGCCGCCATCATCACATCATAGCCACCCTGTTCCGTCTTGTTCAGCACCTGATAGTCCATGGCGATCTGATCAAGTCCGAAGGGAATCTGCTGTTGGATCTCGTAGCGTACAATCTGGTTGACTTTGAATTCCGCAACGGGAGGGAGAGTACGGCAACGGGTAAAGACAGACTGCCCGGGCACACCCAGCACAGTTTTGCGATTACGGATCTTCGCTTCTTTAAGCGCTTCCGTCAAGGCTGTCGTGCGCAACTGGTTGCGAGCCTGTTCGTCCAGAGAGGGATCAGAGTTATACTCGCGCTGGACGTATTTGCTGATTTCTAGACCTGATTTTGTTTTTGCCAGTTCACATACACGTATGGCGCTGGTGCCTATGTCGATCACCAGTCGTTTCTTCCCGGCAGTTTTTTTCAGGCCTGACCACATCCTGGCCATATACGCACCTTACTTTTTTAGGCGGTGTCGAAATGATCTCCGCACAAGTCAAACCCAAACAGTCACATAAGGAACATTGCAACAGTGCATTGTTTCCACAAGTAAACTCTTGACAAATATTGTAGTAAATATTAATTCAGATGTCAAGGCTTTATGTGAGTTTTTATTATACAGGAAACATGTGAGGAAAAAACAATACTTGCCGGAAAGCAGAAAGGATCAACAGCAGAAGGGTATTCTGTTGATTTTTCACCTTTTCTGTTACCCAGTGTCAAGAGCTTTCTTATGGCCTGTTTTCAGGCTCCAAAGTATGATATACGCATCTTTTTACCCGTCAGGCTGTGTCAACAGTTTATTATTCACTGCAGAATGTCGGCCTGAACAAATGGACATCCCGGAGATTTGCCATTGGCCTGCGAATCATATTACCATGACACTATCAGTGCACGAAGTAAAAATTGAAGAAATATTTTTTTCAACATGAGATTGAAAAGAGGATTTCTCAAAGAGCTTATCCGGAGATTCCGAGAGACAGAAAAGACTCCGGATTGAACAGTTTCAGGAGACAACAATGTTCATCACAGCATCACTGCTTATCTTGCAAGCCAGCCTGGGTCAGACAGGTGCGGTCGCTTTCATTACCGGCCCCACCCCTTTCGAATATTGTCTGACCTGTCTGGATCTCGACACTGGAGACGTGAAGTCTGTTGGTCGTGGCCTCGGTGACAGTGCCCCTCAATGGTCGCCTGATGGTCAGCGTATTGCCTATCAGTCTCGTGTGGAGGGAGGGTACGCAGTCTGTATCCACACACTGGATACGGAAGAAAATTTCCTGCTCCCTCATGGGGATGAATGGAATTATGAACCGGCCTGGTCACCTGATGGAAAAAAAACAGCCTTCAGCTGTGCCGTTAATGAGTCGCCCCTGCGCTCCATTAAAGTCTATGATTTTGAATCGGGTACTGAAGAAGTCTGGGGAGGCGGACATGAAGGTCTCCTCTCTCCGGTATGGCTGCCTTCAACGGATATGCTCAAAGCTCTGGACCCTGATGATCAGATGGCTGCGGACTCTCTCGGGCTCTTTGCGTTGAAAGAAGAGGCGGAAAAGAACGGGGCACTTCTGGCCATCGGTGCGGCCAGCATGCCTCCCAAACTGAGCACGGAAATCTTTATCGTCACCCGCGACACCGTCGTTCCTCTTCTTTCGCTGCTCACTGAAGACAGCCAGCGCTATGTTCGTTATGCCGTACGGCCTGACCACAAAGGACGTCAGATCGCCTATGAATGCAACGAGGGCGGCGACCGGGAGATATTCATGATCGGTCGCCGGGGCATCGCCAATCTGAGCAATCACCATGCTGCGGACTGGAATCCGCACTGGTCCCGGGATAACGATTGGATCGCCTTTGAGTCTTTTCGTGATGGTTTCAGTGGAATTTATCGCAGCCAGGTTTCCACAGCCAATGTGAGCCTCATTGCCGGAGGAAAAGGATATCAGTGCTGGGCACCCTCCTGGTCTCCCGACGGCAAGTGGCTTGTTTATGCCTCAGACGCAAGCGGGCACTCACAAATACATCTCTCTTCTTTTGATGGTACCAATCAGAAACAGTTGACCAGGGGCGAGGCGGAAGCCATGAACCCTGTCTGGCAACCCCGTCCCTCTAAAAAATAAGGAAACAATTTCATGCGTATAAACAGAATCATTATTCTGATCGTCTCTTGTCTTGTCTGTATGCCCGCCGCCCATGCCCGTCAGGAGGATGGAAGCCTGGGTCTGATCCGGGTACCCAACAACGGGCGCCCCGTCATTGCAACAGCAGGCGATGCCTTTGAAATCATACTCCTGGAAGAAGCTCAACTGCATCTGGAAAGAGAAGGCCTTGTTTTCCCTCTGGAAACAAACTGGCGGGAAAGTCGCGGAAAGCGAGTTTATGGGGAGGCGACCCTTCCGGCTGATCTTCCGGCGGGATGCTACAGCCTCTGCGGAAAGAACAGTGAGATCCAGGATGTGAACCTTCGTTCAGTTTATATTGTGGAAGCCCTGAAGGAGAGCTATGCTTTCGCCCATATTACAGACATGCACACCGGTACAACCCGCCATAAACGTTCCGATCGGGAAATTCTTCTGGAGCTCTTGGGCCAGGTGAATGAATCTGATGCGGACTTCTCTCTGATTACCGGTGATGTTACAGATCATGGCACGGCTGAAGAATTTTTATCTTTGCTGGAAATTCTCGATACCAGCCGGATCCCCACTTTTCTGGCGCCGGGCAATCATGACCGTACAGACTCCAACTATGCAGATTTTTTTGAACATCTCACCTACGCTTTTCAGTACGGGCGGGACGGCTATCTCTCCTTCGACACGAAAGACTATCTCATTGCCGACGAGATGAACGTGCAGAACAGTCTTTTATATCTTTATCGCCGGGAACTGCGTCCCAGCCGCTGGAGTGTGGGGATGACCCATCGTTATGATCCGGACATGGGCATGCGTTCACAGCTGACACTTTTTGTGGATGATCCCCTGGATTATCTGCTTGTCGGCCATACTCACCGTGAGGCACGCACAGGCGACCAGATTCCCTGGGGCAAGACCCGGCTCATCATGACACCGGCGGCCATCAATGGATCCTGGCGTCTTGTCCGTGTGGATGATCAGGGCCTGCATCAGGAAGCCACAGTCACCACTGTATCCATTACGCCGCCGGAGCCGGAAGAAAAGGACGAAGAAGAGGAAAAGAAAGGGAATCAATAGAGATACCGGGCGGCAACCTCCGCTTCACAGGCTGCGTAGTTGCGCCGATAAACGGATTGAAATACCTCTTCCGGCGAATCACCCCGGGAAAGGCCGCGCATGAAGGCAAGCATTTTATTGCGGCCATAACGGTTCCATAACATGTCAACGGTTGCATGGGCCTGCAAGTAAGCCCGCCGCAATTCATCCGGGCCACGTTGTTCCATCTGGGTGCTTTCCATGGCTGCCAGGGACAAAGCCACATCGCCTTCATAGATGGAGCGCAATTGCTCTATTTCCCGGGCATTCAGAGATTTGGAGAGGGTCTCAGCCAACCCTTCATTGAGCCACCAGGGAATTTTATCGCCTACGATCTGGCGCACAATCACATGGACATATTCATGAACAAGCCGCCTTTTCAGTTCTTCTTCAGCGATCCACTCCCCATCAGCATCGGTGAGAGGACTGCGAATTTTCCCGTCATAGACAGCACCCACGTGTCCTTCCATACGTGTGGCTTCCGAGAACTGTTCGAAGGTATATAAAACCACTTGAACCGGTGAGGGCGGGTAGCTTCCTCCCAGAGCACGCCCCACATCAAGATAGGCACGTTCGAGAATGGAAGTGATGGCACTGCGCAAGCGGGCCGGACATTCGCGGGGATAACTGATGGTGAAGTGATTGGCCTTCCATCGGTTGAATTCCTGCTCAACAGACTCTTCGCGAAAGGCTTTATCATATCGCTTTTGCAGCCCGGCTCTGTCGGGCTCCAGAGCCAGGACATAATCCCACTGTACACGGGCGGAGTATAAATCATTGTCTTCATAATAAGCCTGCCCGAGCAGTTCATGGGCATTGAGATTTCCCGGCGTGATGGCAATGGCATTTTCCAGCGCATCTATGGCATCGGAGACGCGATCCTGGGAAAGATAATAAGAGCCCATCTGAACGAGAGGTGAAATGTTCTTCGGGTCCACTTTGGTCGCTTTTCTCAGAATCTGGACTGCAAGATTGAATTCCCGGTCCCCGGCCAGCAGTTCCGCTTTTTTCTGATAGGCATTGCAGAGATTGCGCCGGATCGCTTCGCTGCTCTGATCCAGTGCGTGCGCCTCTTCGAGCAATGTGATGGCCCGGCTGTATTCTCCCTGGTTGAAGGCTTCCACCCCTTCATTATTCATGCGGGTCGCTTCCTGTGCCTGCAGCGGAAGGGGCGCCAGACACAGGAACAAAGATGCTATATATAAAGTGCGGAATTTCATACTCATTCTTCCGGAAAAACAGCGATAGCCTCTATTTCCACCTGCATGCCCAGAGGCAGCCCGGCCGCCTGAATACAGGTGCGTGCCGGACAATCCCGGCTGAAATATTCTTTATAGACTTCATTGAAGGCGGTAAAGTTCATCATATCCAAAAGATAGACAGTCGTCTTCACCACATCATCCAGCGTCAGGCCCGCATCCGCCAACACGATTTTAAGATTCTCCAGAGCATTGCGGCTTTCCTCTTCCATGCTCCCGGCCATATAGCCACTTCCATCACGGGCAAGAGAACCCTGACCGGAGATAAAGAGGAGATTGCCTGTACGGACGGCTGCAGAATAAGGACCGACGGCCGGAGGACCATTGGGGGATACGATACACTGTTTCCGCATCATTTTTCCTTTCGCATCAACTGTTGCGCTCAGAAATCATCAGACCACTCATGAAGAATCCGGATCAGCATATCCGGGTATCAAAGAGATAACGCTTTCATTTTGTATTATGATTACAGGCCCTGACCTCAATGGTCGGGCACCTCTAGTATTTTTTCCCGGCATAACGGCGCAGAGCGGTCCGGGCACCCCGATGACGCTCATAGGTCAGCACACGTCTGCAACTGTGGCCGTGCAGACGCATATCCAGTGTTCGCGTGTGGCAGGTACGTATATAAAAAGGCATATACAATTCTTCCAGCCAGAAGCGAAAAGCCGAGCAGACCAGTCCGAATTTTTTTGCAAATTCAGGATCTTTAAAACGAAGTGCGAGCCGAGTCAGGTCATAGCCTTCCTGATAATGGCGCTTGCATTCTTCTTTGAAGCCTGAGGCATGCCATATGAAAGCCTGTATACCGGGCATGCGTACCGGAGCGAACTGCTTGCCTTTCAAGGCTTTGATAAAGAGGATATCAGCAGCCCGCATGGCCTGGTATTCTTCAGAAAAACCTTTTTCATCCAGAAAAAGACGGCGCGCCATACTGAAGTTTCGGCTGGAACAATGATACAAGGTTTCCGGCCGTTCCACATCCATCAGCACATGATCAGTTTTCATGAACCATCGGGTCAGCAGACCGCCCGGTAAAGTGCTGTGGGGAGCGCACTGACCGAAAACAATGGCCGGCCTTCCCTGTTCTCTATGCACCTCCACATGCTTTTCCAGAAGCTCCGGTCCGGCGAGCAAATCAGGATCCAGAAAAAGAAGCAGAGAGCCTGAAGCCTGGCGGGCACCGGTATTTTTAGCTTTGGCCTCTGAAGAGGAGGGCTCATGCAGGTGTTTCACTGCAATGGAAGCTCCTGCAAGAAACTTTTCAGTCTGTGCCAACGCCTCCTCGCCGACTTTTCCATATGAGACAAAAATCACTTCGTAGCAGGCTGTAGGCATACTCTGGCTTTCAAAACAGAGAAGCAAGGTGGGGAGAGCATCGGTAATATCTTTTGCAGCAACAACTACGCTTATCTCAACTTGTGCCATTGTATCCGTTCCATGCACAGATGCCCGGTTACAGAACAGCTTCGGGCTTATCGATTGTTCGTGTCACAATACAGACATTCATTCAGGGAGAAGCTCTATGGTAACACAAAAGCCGGGGCTTGAATAACAGTCAAAAGAAGTCGTGACACTCTGTAATAATCAAGGAGAGTAAAGACAGAATTCTCCGGTCAAAAAGACTCTTATTCCCGGCATGTCTGCTTTTCAAGGTTGTCGGTTTCCTCACAGAGGCGTCCGCCGCCCTTGCAGCAGCGTGCTTCACCACCCGGCCCGCGTGCAGGGCCCTTACAGCCCTGAGCACGGTAGCCCAGCCGTTTTTCCGCCAGAAGCTGTGCACCTGTCCAGAGAGTGAAGACAATTGCCATAAAAACGAGAGCTGCAAGGGGTGTTATCAGTAAAGTACTCATCTGTCAATCTCTTTATCTCAAGGGTTATTACACTCATCATAGAGAACATCGGCCAGAGAGAAAGTGTTCCATCAGCCCTTTTTCTTTTCCACATCCTCCGGATTATTTTCCGATGAAGGGCTCTTATGGGTCAGGATATTTTTTTTCAGTTTGGACAGCTCATATTCAAGTTCCCGCACACGGCTCCGGATATCTTCCAGAAGCTGGCGGTTCACGCCGATCAGATCCGCAATCATACCCGTCACCATCAGTGCGGCTCCAGACCCCATAAAGAGCGCACTGATAATGAGTGACTGCACATGACCGGCCCCGTCACCTGTGAGATAAAACAACAGAAAGCGGAGGAAAAGCAGGATACCCCCATTGAAAATCAGCAGACCCGGCACCGCAAAGAATCGGAAAGGCCTGTAGGTCATGAATATGCGTACGACGGTAAAAAGGGAGTTGCGGATATATTCAGGGATGCCACGCATGAGCCGTGAGGGACGCAAATCAGGATTGGTGCGGATGGGTACGGAGATGATGGGAATGCCTTTTCGCCCCGCCTGAATAATGGTCTCCAGCGTATAGGTATAGTTGTCAAAGACATTCAGCCGCACAGCCGCTTCACGACTGATGGCTCTGAAGCCGCTGGGAGCATCGGCGATCAGGGTTCCACTTGCCATGCGAACCACCTTGGATCCGATTTTCTGTAAAATCTTCTTTTTGATGGACCAGTGCCCGATCTGGAGGATAGGTCTTGCACCAACGACAATTTCAGCCTCTCCGGTGAGAATAGGATCAATGAGTTTCTGGATGTCATCAGCACAATACTGATTGTCTGCATCGGTATTGACGATAATATCAGCGCCGTACTGAATACAGGCATCCAGTCCACGCAAGAAAGCATGGGCCAGCCCGCGGTTCGTCCGATTGGTCACAACATGATGCACACCATGCCGGACAGCCACTTCCGCCGTAGCATCTGTGGAGCCATCATCTATAACCAGCCATTCCACCGTGTCTATACCCTGCAGCGAAGAGGGCAAAGCATCCAGAGTGATTCCCAGCGTTTCCTCTTCGTTATAACAGGGTATTTGAATGATGACCTTCATGGTGCGATATCTCCGGACTCAAGAATCATGGGAACGGCATCAGGGCATCGGAACTTTGAGTTCTCGGCCCAGGACAATCACATTGGCATCTTTGATGTCATTGATCTTGATCAGATTCTGTACCGTGGTATTGTAGCGATTGGCAATGGAATGGAGTGTATCTCCCGCTTCAATGGTGTGGGTTGTGAATTCACCGGAGACACTTTCGTCTGTTTCCGATGGAGTTGCCACTTCTTCTTCGGCGGCTGGAGACGAAACACTTTCTGCACCCTCTTCTTCTGTCTCTTCCTCAGCGATTGTTTCTTCTTCCTGAGGTGCCGGCTGATCTTCGCTTTCCTCCAGCACTTCAGGGACGGGCTGGTATTCCATATCGCTGTTCAGATCAAAGTTCGCATCAGGTGCTTCCAGGACAACCTCTTCATCACCGTCCGGAGTCTCCGTAGCTTTGAAAGGCACCAGCGGAGGCGACAGTTCATCGGGAGCATCAGCTGATTTCTCCGCAGCCTCCTCTTCCCTTTCTTCTGCGGGAGGCTCCTCGATAGAATGAGTCTCTTCCTCTTCCATTTCTTCTGTGGGAGGCTCCTCGACTGAGTGAATCTCTTCCTCTTTCTCTTCCACTTCTACGGCTGTTTCCACACTTTGTTCTTCGACAACAGGGGCCCCAACCTCTTCTTCCTGTGGTACTTCTTCTGTTGCAGCAGCTTCCTCTATTTCTCCCGACTCCTCTTCTGCGGGAAGATCCGGCACGTATACAGTAAGCTTCCGACCGAATTTGATATCCCCATTGGACAAGCCATTCCATTGCATCAGCTGAGTGGTGCTCACCTGGTGGCTCGTTGCGATCTTGCTCAGAGTGTCGCCCGGTTGAATGGTATAGGAAATGGCTTTGGTTCCTGCTGGTTGCGGCGTGGGAACTCTGGGTGTTTCCACGACTTTTTCGGGCTCTTTTTCGGATTCTTTTTCAGTCTCTTCTTCAGGCTCCGCATCCTGAAGGACTTCAGGCTCTTCGGGACTCTCTTCCGCCGGAGCTTCACCGGAGGCAATCTCTTCTTCTTCATCCACCGGCTCTTCAGGCGAAGCTTCCGGTTCTTCCTCCACGGTCACTTCCGTCACAACAGCCGCAGCTTCTTCCTCTGCTGCAGGCGCAGGTTCCTCCAGGGCCACAGCCTCTTCCGTCTCTTCAGCTCCGACTGTTTCACTTTCCATAACTTCCGAGTCGGGTTCTTCTTCTCCCTCCGCATCTTCAGCAGCAGCTTCTTCAGGCGGCACCGGATAATACTCGGCAATATGCTGGCGCCAGAGGTCAAGACGGCGGGCCGAAGCATCCAGTTCTTCTTTCTCAAGTACACCCTTCTCCACGGCTGAGGTAATTTCCTGAGCAATCCGTCCGAGTTCTTCGCCACTCACAGAGGAAATAAAGACGGCGTCACAACCTGCTTTCAAAGCATCAACAATATCTTCTTCCGCATCCCTCCCTGACCAGACAGCCACATCGAGAATATCGGAAGCCAGAACCACCCCTGTATAGCCGAATTGACGGCGAAGCACTTCCCGAACCAGACGGGAGGACAGGGAAGCGGGTCGGTCGGGCTGTTCCTTATCCAGAATCGGAACGGAAACACTTCCCACCAGAAAACCGGATATATCTGATGCGGCCGCTTCGGCAAAGGGAAGCATGATTTCCGCAAGACGTTCAATATCAGTTTCTTCAACAACAGGCAGACGCTGTTCTCTGAAAAGAGCACTGCCCATGCCCGGATAATTGCCGACTACAGCCAGAGCACCGCCTTCCATGAGTCCCCCGGCATAGGCAAGCCCCGCCTGAACGACTGATTCTTTGTTATCACTCAGATAACGAAAACGTTCCTCCGGAGCTGTCTGTCCCGGGAAGAAAATGTCCATACGCGGTGCCAGTAACACGCCGACGCCCGTGTTCAAGGCTGTTTCGGCTACCTGACGGCCCACGTCTTTAATGGCCTCCAGACTCTCCAGCGACGCCAGATCCTGATAGGAGAGAGCATTTCCCATACGGAGCGCGTTGAGCCCTTCCCCCCCTTCCTGAATCATGCAGACAAGAGGATTCTTCGCCCGGGTACCATCCAGAGAAGCATAGAGATTGATGAGAGAAATCATCTCTGCAATCTGGCGTGGATTTTCCGTATTCTTTTCACGCAGCCAGACTCCTCCCGGTTTCCAGGAATTGAGCATATCAATGTTTGCCCGGGAAAGCTGCTCGCCTTCCAGACCGACAATCACATGGCGCAAGGGCCACAGACTCTCCATATCAGCGGGAACAGGTTCGATGGCTTGCTCCGGCACCAGAAGGACAGGGCTCTCTTTTTCGACTGCTGAAGGCTCTTTCTCTGAAATCTCGTCGGCCACATCCTGAGCAAGAACAGATTCCTCTTTCGAAGTGGAGCCGGAGAAAAAAATATCAGACAAGGCATAATATAAACAGGCACCAACCACCATACCCAATACGAAAGTCAGAACCTGAGTCTTAAATGCGCTGCGGTACCAGGCTTTTCTTCGCATGGAACGTCGACCATATTGTGTAATCATGATAAAAAGGCTACCTTGTCACTGAAATGAAACGTATTTTCCAAAAAAAACAATCATGAGTAACTTATTGTATACCAAGGGGCGGCTCTTGTGCATATAAGCCCCGTAAAAGTTCAGTAATGACCTGCTGATAGTGCGTCCGCAGGATGCGATTCCCCGCTTCATTGAGATGACAATGGTCGCTGAAGAGAGTTTCTCCGGGAATCCCGTGGGGTTCCGCAGCCCGAACAGCCTGCTCCACATCGACGAGAGGCACCTCAAAAACCTGTGCCAGTTCGCGGATTACACTATTTTCCACCCGCGATGACTGATGCCGGGGTGACGCTTCCGCCAGGATCAGTGTACCCAGTTCCAAGGCTTCCTCATAGGCACCGTCTTCGTAGAGTCTCAGCACTTCTTCATAGCGCACCCCATCGCTTCCGGGCAGGTTGGGCCTGATCAGGTTGGAGGGGACCGTCCCGATCACCACAGGAATGCCTGCCTCCCGGCATTGGCGGATCATGACACTGAGGTTGTTTTTGTAGGCGGCCATGCGCCCGGATATTTCTTCCGGAGTAAATACCATCTCCCAGGTTTTGGAAGAATCGGGGATGGACTGTGCCACTTCACGGGCGAGATGGCTTTCTTCCAATCTGGCTATGGCCTGACGGGCTCGCAGATCGCGAATAAGGCGATAGAAAGCCGATTTTCCGAGAATCTTCTGGACACCAGTATAACTTTGCAGGGACAGGTGCATCTGCTGCAATTCTTCAAATTCATTGTGTCCGCTGTAGAGCAGGACCAGATCAGGCTGGTAACGCATGATCTCCGATGCGATCAGTACGAGTCTATGGGTTCCGTAGGACAGTCCGCCGCAATTGATCACTTCCACCCTGTCGAAGAGAGAGGAAAAAGTCTGTTGCAACTCCCGCGCCATCTCGGAAAATTCATAATTAAGGTAATTGACAGAAGAACCGCCGAGAGCGAAAATGCGCAGGCAACCTTGTCCTTTGGGCATTTGAAAACGCTGCAGCTGAAAAGAAACGCTTTTTTCGGGCCGGGTTTCCATAAAACCATCTGATGCGGCCTGAAACAGCAGGCTCTTTTCATCAAAGCCCTGGCCGATATCCACCTGAAGAACAGGATGTGCTCTTTCATACAGACGGGACCCCATTTCAGCAATGCCGAAAAAAAGGAGAACAGGCAGCAGAAGCAGCACTGTCTGGCCCAAAAGGGAAATACGGAGCCCGGTGGAAGATTCATTTGTCGGGATGGTGTCGTTCACGCCTGTTCCAACGCTTTTGATTCCGATCAGTTCCTTTGTTGCAACCCGCATCGATCCCGGATCATTCCAGATGCTTCAGTGCTTTTGCGCCAATGTCACGACGGTAAAAGGCTCCTTCGAAGTGAATACACCCCACAGCCTGATACACCCTTTCCAGAGCGGCCTGCTGGGTATCGCCCAGGGCTGTGACGTTGAGGACACGCCCGCCGTTTGTGACCAGCTGATCGCCCACACGCTTCACACCGGCTGCAAAGACAGCCACATCTTCCAGAGCCTCCGCTTCTTCCACACCGCTGATCTCTTTGGCCTGGGCATAAACACCGGGATAGCCTCCGCTGGCCATGACCACGGAGACACAGGGCCGGGAGGAATAAGCAATCTCGCAGTTTTCCAGACTTCCGTTGCAGCAGGCCAGCAGTGCGGGAACAAGATCCGTCTCCATCCTTGGCAGGATGGCCTGTGTTTC
The DNA here is from genome assembly GCA_012522755.1 of Candidatus Hydrogenedens sp. Lineage (GTDB taxonomy): Bacteria > Hydrogenedentota > Hydrogenedentia > Hydrogenedentales > CAITNO01 > JAAYJV01. The sequence continues at coordinate 8,526 of JAAYJV010000014.1, read as the reverse complement.
AGGGTCGCCGAAGCGGACGTTGTACTCAATCACCTTCGGGCCGTCCTCTGTAATCATGAGCCCTGCATACAAAAGGCCCTGATAGGGCATGCCTTCTTCAGCCATTCCTTTCACCGTCGCTTCGAGGATCTCTGCGGTGATGAGCTCCATCATTGCTTCCGTCACGACAGGGGCCGGAGAATAGGCGCCCATACCGCCTGTGTTGGGGCCTTCATCATTCTCATAAGCGGGCTTGTGGTCCTGGCTCGATGCGAGGGGCTTCACGGTATGGCCGTCACAAAAAGCCAGAATGGAGGCTTCTTCGCCAACCAGACACTCTTCCACAACCACACGGGCACCGGCATCACCAAAGGCGCCTTCGGCCATGGCCGCCTGCAGAGCCGCCTCCGCCTCGGCTGTTGTCGTGGCAACAGTCACGCCTTTTCCAGCGGCAAGGCCATCGGCTTTGATTACCAGCGGCGTCGGCCGGGATTGGACATGGCGCAAGGCCTCCTGCAGGTCATCAAAAGTCTCGCTGGCCGCTGTGGGGATTCCATGGCGATTCATGAAGTCTTTGGCGAAACTCTTGCTCCCTTCCAGCTGAGCGGCTTTTTGTGAGGGACCGAAGACGCGTTTACCCCGGGCTTCAAGAAAATCCGTAATACCCAGAACCAGAGGCACTTCCGGCCCCACAACAGTCAGATCAATGCTTTCCGCTTCTATATAGGTATCCAGCGCTTCAAAGTCATCCACTTCCACATTGATGCAGGCGCCTTTTTCCAGCCTGTCTATGCCCGGATTGCCGGGTGCTCCATAGACTTTCTTCACAAGCGGACTCTGGGCTATCTTCCAGGCCAGGGCATGCTCACGGCCGCCGCTGCCTATTACCAGCACGTTCATAACGAGGCTCCTCAGATTATTCTATCAATACAGTTGCAGGAGAGGACGATCAACGGACAAGCCTCTACCGCTTCTTGTATCCGGGGTATTTAAAAATCATTTCTTTTCGGGAATCCCAAGTTCCACAAACTATCAGTATACGAAAAAGCGGCCTTGCATAACGAACCGCCGCCCCACTCCCGTAAAATCAGGGCTGGGCACCGGCAAGCAGAAGGGCACCGACCAGAACCACATCTTCCTCCAGCTTGCAGGGAACAAGCTGGACAGAGTCTTTGAAAGGTGCGAACATGCGCATGGTGAGCGCTTCGTTGATGGGATTGATCAGAACATCGCCCATAAGAGCCACGCCACCGCCCAGAGCGATGCGTTCAGGATGAAAGAGAGTCACCACATTACCGAGAGAAATGGCCACACTTGCCGCTACCTGACGGATCTCTTTCAAAGCCAGCGCATCCCCTTCACGGGCCGCTTCCGCCAGCAATGCACAGCTGAGCCGGGCGGGATCGCCATCACAGCGTTCATATAACGGAGTGCCCGGCGGAGGAGGTGCCGCACTGCGGATACGCCTTTCGATGGCCCAGCCCGAACAGAGATGCTCCAGTTTGTCCACCGCTCCCACGTCACCGGAAGTCCAATCGGGCACCCAGGTGTGGCCGATTTCACAGGCGCCCCGGCCCTGGCCATCGTAGAGCTGACCTTCCACGACCAGAGCACCGCCTATGCCGCTGCCTATGTTCATATAAACGAAATTCCGGGTGCCCTGTCCCGCGCCACAGCAATATTCCGCCCAGCCAGCCGCATTGGCGTCGTTGGCAACGATTGCAGGGACTTTGAACCATTCTTCGAAGCGATGTTTCAGGGGGACGCCCTGCCAGCCTTCAATCTGATGGGAAACGAGAACCTGGCCCGTGCCGCTTTCAACCGGGCCGCCAAAGCCTATGCCGATGGCCTGTACCGTCTTTCCCGAAGCGGTCGCTTTTTCAATAAGTGCAGCACAATTTGTGCGGCACCACTCCAGAATCCCGGCCGCACCTTCTTCGGGGTTGACCCGGCCTCGGCGACTTTCCACAATGGTGCCGTCGGCCAGACCCAATACGGCCTGCAATTTGGTTCCGCCAATTTCAATGGCAACGAGATAAGCCGTTTCTTTTATCATGAAAGATCCTTCCAGTCAGGCAAAGGGCTCTGGAGAGAGCATCTCAGAATGCCAGTTGATCCGGTTTTCTGAGATACTCGCTGTTAACCCAGCCTGTTCGGTTATACGACAAAAATCTTTACCCAGGACGCCTCTTCACAATTTTCAGTCCCAGCTCAGAGACTATGGATAAGGCGGCTTGCTGAGCCGTATCACCGGGACAATACAGAAAAACATGGATCGTGACTTTAGACATGATACTGGCCCTCCTTGCAGTAAAACAGTTTATCTGTATAAAGAGTTTAATACAGAATCGTCTTTCAAGCCAAATAGTCCGTTATCAGTCCAAGAGCCCGATCAGCGGATAAAACACAGTCGTTCAAGCCGATACCCCGGTAGGCGTTTCCTGCAAAGGCCAGTCCGGGAAAAACTTCTTCTCCCGCTTCAATGGCGGAAAGCCGTTCCTCATGACCCAGGGTATATTGAGGAATCCCTTGTTCATGGCGCATCACCCGTGTCAGTGTCGCTTCCCCTTTGATATCCAGAAGGGGGGTCAATTCTTCCAGAGCCAATGCCACCAGTTGCTCATCACTTAATCCAAGGGCTTCAGGATCCGTGGCACCGCCGATCATGACCCGCAGAAGCACACTGTCCTCCGGTGCCTGAGAAGGGAAAAGCGTCGAAGTCCAAAGACAGCCCAGAGTACGCACCCCTTCGCCCCGGGGTACGAGAAAACCGAAGCCGTCCAGATCATGGCCCACAGCTTCCCGGGGAAAACACAGGCTTACCACAGCCAAACCGGCATAGGGTATCTCATCCAGAGCTTGAGACAAAGAGAGATCCAGCCCGGCTGTTATCTTCGCCGCTCCATGGGAAGGCAAAGCCACAATGACAGCACGGCTTTTCAGCTGGCGACCATCAGCAAGAGAGACGGTATAGCCGCTCTCTGTTTTCGTAACAACCTTTGCCGCGCTGTTATATCGAATCCTGTCGCCCAGAAGGGCCGCGGCCTTTTCCACCAAAGTCCCCGTGCCGCCTTCAAAGCTGGTCAACACGCCGGGCGGCCCCATAGGGCTGGCTCTTCTCTTCATGTTGATGGCCAGCAGCGCTTTCATGAGCCCCCCATAATCCCGCTCCATGGCTGTCATGCGGGGAAAGCAATGCTCCATGCTCAATTTTTCCGCATCGCCCCCATACACGCCCAGAACCATGGCTCCCACCATGATCCGTGCAGCCTCCGCTCCTATCCGCCGTGAAGCAAAACCATGGATACTCTCCGGGCTGCGCTCTCTTTTAGCGGGGATAAAGGGCTCAAAACACAGACGGAGCCGCGCCTTCCAAGACAAGAGGGAGGAAAAGAAAAAAGCGGGCGGCCCTTTGATTTCATGAAGGCGACCATGACGATAGATGAAGCGTTTCGCCGCCGCCGTATTCGCGCGAACCAGCCCATCGCTTAAACCAAGACTGTCAATCCATTCCAGAGTCCGTGGCTCACGATCCAGAAAACCATTTCCGCCCCAGTCCAGAACAAAGCCGTCCACACGGTCGCTGCCCGTTGTTCCGCCCGGATGCTCCGAGGCCTCCAGACAAAGAACAGAATCAGCCCCCCGTTGCTGTAAAAGCTGTGTGGCCGCACATAAACCCGTTACTCCCGCACCGATGACAATGACATCTGTATCCATAAAAAGAAAACTTTCCGAAGAAATTAAAGAATCTGAAACAAATGATGGACATAAAGTACCTTAGCATACGTAGCCTTCCGGTTGAAACGCAAATTTCAGAGGCCGTTTTTTTTCACAACAATGGGCACAGTGGGAACACAGCGAAGCACCGCCGCCCCTCGCAGATCCGTCCGATCCGACTGATCCGACCGATCCGACCGACTCCCCAGAGCCCACCAAACCCTTCAAGTCTCTAATTTGCCCCAAGACATACCCCCGCCGTCATTCCGGTTTTTTTGCGACCCGGCCCGCCTATCAAAGTATTCAGCCATAACAACGAAAAAAATGACCGGGATCCAGATTGGGAAGAATCCAAGGAGCATAACCGGCCCTCTTCAGTGTTTTATGTTGCCTTTGCGTTATCCTATGTTCCAGACACAGGCATAAAGCCGTCTGGTACTTACCTGGGAACGCCAATTTCCACATTGGCAGGATACCCGGGAAAAAACCGTGACTCATGTATGCATTTGACGGGACAACAAAGATTCAGAGTGTACAAAGGCTTTTATTCAATTCGTGGCCCGTAAAAGATCTGTTACCGAATCACAGTTTACAAAATGTCAATATCTTGACCCGCTGTCAGCCAATGTGGAAATTGGCGTTCCCAGGAGTGAATCTCAAGGTTTTTCAGGGTTCCCAAAAGCATTATTTGTTCGTGATTGTCGGAAGACACTTTGCCGAATCGAGAATCTTATGATATCTTGAATTTAAATGACTTGCTGGGTCAGCAATATGAGCTTCTTCGAAAAAATAATGGAAGTTGACGGGTAGTAGCACGGAAAAACAACTGTGAGACATAAAAAATACCTTTAGTCTTAACACGTCCTCTTTGTCCACTGATTCACCATAAATGCTCTGATCCCAAGCGCTTCCCCTCGCAGATCCGTCCGAACCATCATCCTGAAGCAATATCAGCTTTTAATACCCGTCAAGCTTCACTTTTAAACTTGAATTCATGAAGAAAAACTTTATCCCTTGAATTCACAAACAGAGATGTTTTAGCATTACGTTTAGATTGATACGCTATGTGTGCTTTTCATACGGGTCTTCACGCAAAATTTCAAAAGTACAGCTACCACACTTCATGGTCTCAAATCATTATATTTATGATTACTCAATAGAGATTCGCTACCAGAAAGCATCAACAAAAATGGCATCAGGAGGACTCTCAATGCACACGATGAAGAAAACTGCAATCATTCTGACCTGGCTTCTGGCCTTCCTTTGCTTCGGCACCACGAGTCTTTGCGCTCTGGAAATATCTGAAGCAAAAAATGCGGCAACCGTCTATTATGTGAATGCCTCCAGTGCGGCCTCCAAACCAGATGGAAGCAGCTGGGCGAAAGCGTATCAAGACATCCAGTCGGCTGTGGACGCTGCAGCAAAAGACAGTGAAGTATGGGTGGCCGCCGGCACCTACAGGAGCACCTCAGATATTGTATTGACCATGAAAGAAGGTGTTGCCCTCTACGGCGGATTTGCCGGAAATGAATCTGAGCGGAAGCAGAGAAACTGGGATACCAACGAGACCATCATTAATGGAGACGGAGAACGGCGATGTGTTCTCGGCGCAGACAACGCCGTACTGGATGGCTTCGTTATAGCCCAGGGATTCGTTGCTTTTGATGACGACGACGATTATTATGACGACGACTATAAGGACAAGTCTGATTTTCCGGATGACTATAAACTTCTACCGGCGGGCGCTGGAATGCTGAATGTACAATCCAGTCCCACTGTGGCTAACTGCATCTTCGAAGACCACTCTGCTTATTCTGGCGGAGGAATGTATAACTTCGAATCAAGTCCCGCTGTCACAGACTGCCGTTTTTCATCCAACAGATCTGATTGGGGTGGCGGAATGACAAACACCAACTCCAGCCCTACCATTACAAATTGCAGTTTTGAGAATAATTATTCCTCTGGAGGTGGCGGGATGGAAAACAATGATTCCAGTCCGACCCTGACAAATTGCAGTTTTGAGAATAATATCGGTGGTGAGGCTGGCGGAGGAATACTTAATTGGACAGCCCTCGCAACTGTGAACAATTGCCGTTTCATGAACAATGTTGCCGGTTGGGGCGGAGGAGTATGCAACCTTTGGGGTGCCGATGCGGTCATCACGAACTGCATCTTTGCAAATAATGTGGCCGGAGAGGGAACTGGGGTAGCTGTTCAGTATTCTGATGCCACCTTGGTTAACTGCAGCCTGCTGGACCTTGTACAGACCTATTATTCTTTTCCGTCATCCTTGCACATCGACGACTCAGATGTCACTCTGATCAACTGTATTCTCTGGGCACCTGTATCGGGACGGATTTCCAAGGAGTCCGGTCATGGCAACACAACTGTTTTGTACAGTTGTATCAAAGGCGGATACCGGGGTGAAGGAAATATTTCTTCTGATCCCTTGTTCGCAGACGCTCCCGACAACATGAGGCTTTCTCCTGATTCTCCTTGTATTGATGCGGGAACTTCTTCGGGTGCTCCAGGCACCGATATTCTCGGACGCAAAAGACCTCAGGGCAAGGGGATTGACATGGGCGCCTATGAATACCATCGCGGTGATGAAGACTATGTACCGGATGATGACAATGATCCGGGCGATGGTACTGAACAGGATGATGACAGCAACATAAAACCAGCTTGGGGTTGCGGCTCTTCAAAACAGTTTTATGATAGTGAATTCTCTTCTATGACTGTTAAAAACATGCAGAGTGACTTGCTTCTCCTGGGAGTCAGTGTGCTGACTCTGATGTCTTTTTCTTTCTTCCGCCGCAGCTGAGGAAAGTCAAAAGACGGATTGACGACAATGTGCAGGGGTACGGCCAGTGGGTCGTACCCCTTTTTCATTCCACACTTTGGGCTGCCTGTTTTTTTGTCACAGGGACACAATGGGAACATAGCGCAGCAAAGCCGCAACTAAATGATGTTTTTTATTTAACCGCGAAAAGCGGCAAAGGACGCGAAAGGAATGAGAGGAATGAGAGGAAAAAGCTTATGTCTCCCCGGAGTCTCTTTTGTCGCCCGAGACATACCCCCGCCTGCGTTATCCCGTTTTTTTTGCGACCCGGCCCCTGCATCGAAGCATTCAGCCACAACAACGTAAAAAATGACCGGGATCCAGATTGGGAAGAATCCAAAGAACATAACCCGCCCTCTTCAGTGCTTTATATGCCTTTGCGTTATCCTATCTTCCAGACACAGTTATAAAGCCGTCTGGTACTTACCTGGGAACGCCAATTTCCACATTGGCTGATGGCGGATAAGTTCTATAACACTATCTAGTACAGATTCGGTACGATGACCTTGACCTTCGCAAAAAAATAGAACTCAGTCGCTGTAAATCTATCTGTTTTTTTGATTGACCGCAGTCCTTATGCCGCATCAGAACCCACAGACTTTTCAAGGACAGTATCCCGCTGTGTGCCAATGTGGAAATTGGCGTTCCCAGGAGAAAATCTCAAAGTCTTTCAGATTCCCCAAGGCATTATTTATTCGTGATTATCTGAAGACACCTTGTCGAATCGAGGACTCATAATATCTTGAAAGTACGTGGCTTGCAGAGTCAGCAACACAAACTTCTTCGAAAAAATAATGGAAGTTAACGGGTAGTAACACAGAGGGATTTTTAATCACGGAAGAACACGGAACAGACGGGAAAAAGCAAAGAAAAAAAATCACTTCCTCATGGGTCTGATTGGGGTTTGGAATATAAATAAACCAAAAGCAACACCGTCGGGAGCCATAAGCCTTTCACCTCAAAATACTGAAACACGGCAATCAACCTCTGTCTCACCCCTCCTCCATCTTTAAACGTTAAAGCGGAATATTGATTCCACTCCTCCGGACAAGAACTTTTGATCTGTTGGCCCGGAGATCAAACAAAGGCACCTCTCTATTCCACGGGCTCCCAACATACAGGTGGTTCTGAAGCAGCATTAAAGCGATAGCCTTCGCCATTCTTGAAGATGTACATAGCACGAATGGCAACAGGCAGTTCCGCCTCTTCCTCTTGCCACTTTTCAAGATATTTCATTGCTTCCTCTTCATCGATTTTCCAATCATGATCCCCGTCAGCCGGGTGATATATCTGTGGATCTTCACCTTCAACGGGTTCTACTTCCCCTTCGACAGGTTCTACTTCACCTTCTACAGGTTCTTCTTCGCCTTCGACAGGCTCTTCTTCGCCTTCTATTGGTTCTACTTCCCCTTCGATAGGTTCTTCTTCGCCTTCGATGGGTTCCACTTCGCCTTCAACAGGTTCTACTTCGCCTTCAACAGGCTCTTCCTCACCTTCAACAGCTTCTTCTTCACCTTCAACAGCTTCTTCTTCACCTTCAACAGGCTCTTCCTCACCTTCAACAGCTTCTACTTCGCCTTCAACAAGGTCTTCTTCCCCTTCAACAAGGTCTTCGCCTTCGACAGGCTCTTCTTCCCCTTCTATTGGATCTTCTTCACCTTCTACTGGTTCTTCTTCGCCCTCGACAGGTTCTACTTCGCCTTCAACAGGTTCTACTTCGCCTTCAACAGGTTCTACTTCGCCTTCTACAGGTTCTTCTTCGCCTTCGACAGGTTCTACTTCACCTTCTACAGGTTCTTCTTCGCCTTCGACAGGCTCTTCTTCGCCTTCTATTGGTTCTACTTCCCCTTCGACAGCTTCCTCTTCGCCCTCAACTTCGCCTTCAGGTTCATAACCCTCTGTCCGGGCCAGGCGGAAACCTGTCTCAAAGCTTCGGAAGTCGGGGTTCATGGCATAGTTCACAATGGTCCTGCACGTTACGGAGGCTT
>JAAYJV010000118.1 GCA_012522755.1 Candidatus Hydrogenedens sp. | reverse complement strand
CTTGGTGATTGAAAAAACTCGTCGCCGTCACAAAAAGCGCTTTGCGTCCCCTAAAAGGCTAAAGTAATCACACTCGATAAACTCAAAACGCGGTCGGAGCGCAATTTAGATGCGATTGCCCTGCCTTGAGGGTTTTTGTCCGACAGGAACCCTTTTGGGTATGATATGCTTATTGTTGTTTTGTGTCCATCAGGAGCATGCTATGCACCCCAGTGAAATAGAAAAGAACATTGCCAATGCGGTGAATCTTGAGAATGAGGGCCGCGCTTCCGAATGTCTTGCCCTTTTGGAACTGATCCGGCCGCATATGCCGAACAGTCCCGTTCTTCTTCATATGCGTATCCGGACGCTTTTTTCCCTTGGCCGTCATCCTGAAGCACAGCACGATTGTGAGCGTCTTCTTCATCGTCTTGATCAGCTGCGCATCGCCATCTCCCAACTTGAGAGCCTCCTTGTGAAGGATCAGGTGGTTGCTCTCGCCTCCCTTCTTGACAGCCAGAGCTCGGAGACCACGTCTCTGAAGGCACGTCTTGATGAGCACACAGCCGATGCTCTGGATAAAGAGACCTTGCAAAGCACGGTGACCCAGTTGGAAGAGCGTCTTCAACAATTGCTCTCTCAGCAGGAACAGGCTGCTACGGAGCAAAGCGCTCTTCTCAGTGAACTGACGCAACTTCGCGAAAAAGAGCGCTCCACCACCGAGGCTCTTGAAAAGGCTTATACGGATCTTGACGAGATGAAGCTGAGTCTTCTTGAGCGTGAGGCTGAAGTAGCCGATGCAGAGACTGAACTTGAGAAGAAGGCGCAGCATGTTTCTCAGCTTGAGAGCGAAGTCCGAACTCTTCAGGAACGCTCCGACAGTGCTGTTGAGACGGAAGAGCTTCTCAATCTTGAGCTTGCCCGTTTGAAAGAGCAGGGTGACGCCAAATCTGAAGAGCTTGAACAAGCGCGCAGCGAACTGACCCAGCTTCAGGCCTCTCTCAGCGAGCGCGAGGAGGCCATTTCCGCTGCTCAGGAAAACAACCGCAAGCATGAAGAAGCTCTTGAATCGATGCGTCTTGAGTTGACGGCCATTCATGAGGAGGCGGACAAAGCGGCGGATGCTCGCGAAACGCTCAAAGCCGAGCTTGCCCATCTTCGCCAGGCGGAACAAAGCAAAAGCGAAGCTTTGGAAAGCGCCCGGACCAAACTGAGCGAACTTGAGCAAACTCTTGCCACGCGCGAACAGAGCGTTGCCGAGGCGGAAGCCCGCGCCCGTGAAAACGAACAGGAGATTGCGCGCGTCCGTGAAGAGCTGAATGATACGCTTCAAAAGGCGTCCGAAGCCGAACGCTCCGAAGCGGCCCTTGCGGAAGAAGTTGCGCAGCTTCGCGACAACGAAAGCGCGAAGGCGGCCGCTTTGCAACAAACCCGTCAGGAGATGGAATCCCTTCGTTTGTCTCTTGCGGAGCGCGAATCTCTTCTTGCTGCAGAAGCGCAGAAAAGCGAGCTGAGTTCCGAAGCTTTGCGTGATCTTCGAAGCGAGATGGAGGAGATGTCGAAGCGCGCCGCGACGATCGCCCAATCGGAACAGCATCTTTCGGCCGAGCTCGAAACCCTTCGCAAGAATGAGGAAGAGAAATCGCGTATTCTCGATGGGACCCGCAGTGAGATGGATGCTCTTCGCACCCAGATGGCCCAGCAGCAACAGGCCGTTCTTTCCGCCGAAGAGATCAGTTCTCAGCATGATGCCATTGTTCAGTCCTTGCAGGCTGAGTTGCAGGCTCTTCAGGCGCAGGCGACGACAGCCTCCTCTTCGGAACAGGAACTTGCCCGTGAAGTTGAACAATTGCGCGCCAATGAAAGTTCCAAGACACAGGCCCTTGCCGACGCCCAGGAAGAAATGGATGCACTGCGCCAGCAACTCAGTCTGCGCGAATCTGATGCCCAGGAAGCGGAAAGGCTCACGGCGCAAAAACAACAGGAACTGGAAGGGCTGCGCAAAGAGCTCAGTGATCTGCAGACAAAAACAGCGCAGACCCTTGATGTGGAGAGTGTTCTTGCCGATGAGATGGCAAAACTTCGTCAGAACGAGGCGCTGAAAAACGCAGAGCTCGAAAAGTCTCGCCTGGAACTGGAAGAGCTCAAGATCGTCCTGAAAAGCCGTGAAGAAGATGCGGCAAAGGCATCGAGCGAACAGGAACAAAGCCGCGCAACCATCCAGCAGCTGGAAAATGAACTCGCCGCCCTTCGGCATGAGAATATGGAACAACAGTCCTCTCAGCAGGCACTTCAGGCCGAACTCTCCCAGATTCATGATGCCGCTGAGCGACAGGGAATGCTCAAAGCTTCGCCCCAGGCCGAACAATTGAAGAAAATTCAGGAACAGCTCCTCACCCTTGGGGCGGCGCATCGCGATGCGCAACAGACTATTCGCGAGCAGGCCACTCAGAGCATCCTGGACGAGCCCTCACAGGGACAGACGGGCAAGCTGGCACAGGAGCTCGCCGTGGGATCGCAACCCGGAAATCAGCTTTTCGCCTTGAATTATGCCCTTGCCGCCGGATCCCAAAAGGGGACCCAAAGCGATGCGCAGCGCCTTGCGAAAGAACAGTCGCAGCGGCAGACCCAACAGCAGGCTGCGGATATTTTTTCCGGGCTGCAAACAGTCACCTCCGCTCCCGGTATCCCCGGGATCAGCCCCGCAGCGCCAACGGATTCCGCCTCTGAGCCCCCGGGGATCACTCCCCTGCATACGCCTCTTGCTTCCGAAGCGGGCATTCCCGGCCTGACCCCACTGGCTCCATCGGGCCGCCCCCATTCGGATTCCGATGACGTGGGCAATGCCTTTGAAGAAATGTATCCAAAGCCCCGGGATGTGTCCTTTGTGTTTCCCGATCAGTCCGTATCCATTGCCGTTCCGCGCCGGCGAAGGGCGACTCCGGTCCTTTTTGCAGCGATGGCTTTGCTTATTGTTGCGATTGCGGGAATCGGCGGTTTCATAGCCCTGCGCTACCTTCCCAAAGAGCTTGAAGGGGGGGAAACCGTGTCATCGGAAAGCACCACGGCGTCGGGCGAGGAGAAACTGCTGACGATGGAATTTCCAGCCGACCGTGTTTTCGGAACGCTCTATGATCCCAATCTGCAGCCGGCCAGTGAGGCCGAGTGGCCGCCCTATGCCCCTGCTCAGGGCGTTATAGAATATCCCGCCGGGACGCGTTTTCATCTTGTGGTTCGTAAAGATCAGGTTCACGATCTTTCTCCGCTGGTTCCCCTTCCTTATGGGGTCATTGCCTCTTTGTGGCTTCCCGATCTGGATATGAATGCGGAAAACCTCAATTACCTGCACAATCTTGAAGGGGTAAGCATTGTCTATATTGATCAGGAGTTGACGGAGGCGCAGCGCGAAGTGATCATGAAAGGCTTCAAGCGCCAGATCCGGCTTGGAAGCAGACAGCCCGGAACTATCGTGCGGGATATTACGCCCCCTGAAGAGCGTGTTTTGGAATTTCCGCAAGAGTATTCGCTTGGCCGGGTAGCCATTCGCCGATGGAACGAGGCGCTTCAACCCTGGCAGTTTCTGGATATGGCGCAAGGCTCTGTAACCATTCCGGCAAAAATGGAAGTCCAGATTGAAATCACACAGGTTGAGTTTGATCTGGAAGCTTTGACACAGCTCGATGAAATGGCCATTCATACCTTGCTGCTCAAAGGCAAGACCGTAACGGATGACAGTCTTGAAGGTGTGGGTCATTTGCGTGGGCTCGTCGCCCTGGAATTCGAAGATACGGAGGTGACGGATGCGGGGATGGAGAAAATTCTTCAAGTGACGGGTCTTCAGCAGATCAGACTGGAGAACACGGCCATCACCGATGAGAGCATCAAATTATTTCCGAATTTTCTGCAACTGTCCAAAGTCGATATCACCAATGCGCCGGGGGTAACGGCTGAAAGTCTGCCGGTCCTTCGGTCGATCCTGGCCTTGCGAAGGCTGAATCTGGAAAAAACAGGCGTGTCTCATGAGCAGCTGCGGCAATTTGCACAGGATATGGCGTCCTGTTCAGTTACGCCCATCTGATAAAACTCTTCAAGAAAAGGCGATGCAAGGCTTGGGGAAAGGAAAAACAGGCTGATAGAATGAAAACGCGCCCCTGAGACCTGCAAGGGCGTGGATTGAGGTGATACTGTTGTCAGGGGACAAGCAGGTTGCACATGAATTTGTCTGTGGTTGCGCTTTTGTGAAAGCAGCCGCAGCAGTCTCAAACCAGAGGGCCTCTCATGGATGGGGCCGGAGAATAGAGCATGAATAAAAAGCGCGACAGCAGGCGTGAGTTTTGGGTAATCTTTGGCTTCTTCGCCTTTATGGTCTTAGCCCTCGGTAATGCTTTCCTGCCTCGTCTGGCCGCACAGGATCAGACAGTGGATGTCTATCGTGAAATTGAGCCCATAGGCGATGTGCTCGATATTGTCATCCGTGAGTATGTGCGTGATCTCAGTGTGGAGGAAACGGTGGCCGGTGCCATTTCGGGGATCATGGGGGCACTGGATCGCAACAGCGCCTACGTTTCCGCAGAAGAGCTTGAAGCCCTCCGCCAGGAGACCAAAGGAGAGTTTGAAGGCATAGGGGTATCCATCAAAGAGAATGAAGATGGTCAGATCATGGTATTCATGCCGATCCTGGGATCGCCGGCCCTGGAAGCGGGAATACGGCCCTATGATCTCATTACGGCCATTGATGGAAAATCCACGGAAGGGCTCGATACTTCCGGTGCGGCAAATCTGATTCGCGGGAAGCGAGGCTCTTATGTGAATCTGACCATTTTGCGACGGAGCGAAAATGAAGACGGGACCCGTGAGGAAGAGACTTTTGATGTGAAAGTGCAGCGAGCCAGAATTCCGCTGGAAAGCATCAAGGAATTTCAGATGCTCCACGGAGATATCGGCTATATACGTCTGAGCTCTTTCAGCGACACGACGGCCACTGATCTGGAAAAACATATGAACGAGCTGATTGAAGAAGGGATGCGTGCACTCGTGCTCGATTTGCGCTGGAATTCGGGGGGACTGCTTTCCGCTTCAGAAGAGGTGTGCGAACTCTTCCTGCCCAAAGGACTGCTTGTCACCTACACCCGGGGGCGAAAATCAGTAAACGGCGCGTCGGACAAGGATGAGATGAGGCTGTATACGAGTCGGGATGCGGCTTTGCCCGAAGAGATGCCCGTCATCATTCTGACCAACTCCGACACAGCCAGTGCGTCTGAGATCGTAACGGGCGCGCTTCAGTTCTATCAGCGGGCGCTGGTTGTCGGACAGAGAACATTCGGCAAAGGAAGTGTCCAGACCATTATCCCGCTGGAACGACCGAAGAACTCCGCACTGCGTCTGACAACGGCACTGTACTATACGCCTGCTGATGTCACCATAGACCATCAGGGCATTCTCCCGGATGTGGAAGTGGAGATGAGCCGTGATGAGGAGTTGGCTCTGGCAAAACAGATGTATCTGTCTTTCGAAAACAATTATGAAAATCAATACAAACAGAATCATGGAAGCATGACACCGGGCTATGAGGTGACTGAAGAGACAGTGGAAGACATGCCACTGGCCACAGCCGTGGATATCTTTTCTGAAGAGCTGGACTGGCCGGCGCTCATTGAAAAATATCACAAGGATATTCATGAGACGCAGATGGCCTCTGACTCCAACACGATCAATGATCCCAAGCGTGCGCTGAAAAAAGAGGGAAGAACTGAAGCGGAGAAAGCACAGCCGGAAGAAGATCCCGCTGAGCTGATGCCCTGATCAGGAAAAGAGAATTATGGAAGCCAGAATCGATCAGCGCACAGCGGATATGCTGCGCCCTGTCAGTATTGTGCGACGGTACACGAAATATGCGCCGGGATCTGTCCTCATTTCCTTCGGTGATACCCGTGTGCTCTGTACAGCCACCTCTTTGAACAAGTTGCCCTTGTGGCTCCGTGGCCAGGGGAAAGGATGGGTTACCGCAGAATACGCCATGCTCCCTTCCTCCACTCACAGCCGTATTTCCAGAGACAATGCACAGCGGGGCCGTTCGCAGGAAATCAGCCGGCTCATCGGTCGCAGTCTCCGTGCGGTAACCGATCTGAACGCTCTGGGTGAACACATGATTCAGGTGGATTGTGATGTTCTTCAGGCTGACGGAGGTACCCGCAGCGCAGCCATCACGGGAGCGTGGATCGCCCTGCACGATGCCTTGAGCTCGCTGGTCAGTGAGGGTGTTTGCGAAACCCGGCCCCTCCTGGGAGCCTGTGCCGCTGTCAGTGTCGGCCTGGTGGAGGAACGACTTCTGCTGGATCTCTGTTATCCGGAAGATGAAGCAGCCCGGGCCGATGTGAATATGGTTATGGATGATCAATTGAGACTCATAGAGATCCAGGCCACAGCGGAAGGAACCCCTTTCCCTCAGGAATCGCTTCAGCAGATGCTTGCTCTGGGAGAGAAAGGGATCCGTCAGCTTCTGGCATATCAACAGGAGGCCTTGACCTGTGAAGACTGAACTGCTCATCGGAAGCGGCAATCTCAAAAAAGCGGAAGAACTGGCCTTGTTGCTTGAGGGGCTTCCCTGGAAGGTGCTTTCCCTGCGCGACATGCCCGCCCTGCCTGAGCCTGAAGAAACGGGGAGCAGCTTTGCGGAAAATGCCCTGCTCAAAGCGAAATATTATGGTGATGCATTCAACCTGCCCTGTATCGCCGATGATTCCGGGCTGAGTGTGGATGCCCTTCAGGGTGCGCCGGGCGTGCATTCCGCCCGTTATGCCGGACCTGATGCCACGGACGAGGAGAATAATATCAAGCTTCTGCAGGCACTGTCGGACTGTGTCTGGCACGAGCGCAGCGCACGCTTTGTCTGCTGTGCCGTCTTTTATGAGCCCGGGGGGGAATCTCATATGGAAGAGGGAGAGATTCACGGGCATATTTCCGTGGCCCCCTATGGCTGCGAGGGTTTCGGCTATGATCCTCTCTTTGTTCCAGCCGGTGAAGAACGTTGCTTTGCGGAAATGAGTCTGGAAGAAAAGCAGAAAATCAGTCATCGGGGACAGGCCTTTGAAAAGATGCGCGCCTTTCTGGAACAACGGTCATGAATATTGTGCCTCCCGACGAAGAGGGGTTTGCCCGGGCTCTCGACGCCCTGGCTTGCGATGAGGTTGTAGCCTATCCGACGGAGGCTGTTTACGGTCTTGCCGTCAATCCGCTTTCAGACAAAGGGCTTGCCACACTCTTTTCCATCAAGGAGCGTGATCCGCACATACCCGTGCTGCTTATTGTGGCTGATGACACTCAACTGCGCCCCTTTGTATCTTCCATTGACGGGAAGACAAGGGCCTTTATGAAACGCTTCTGGCCGGGTCCGCTGTCTCTTCTTTTTAAAGCAGGAGAGGGGCTTCCGAAAGCGCTTGTCGGCGACGGAGGCCATATCTGCCTTCGCTGTCCCGGAAGTTCTCTGGCCCGTCTTTTATGTGCGCAATGGGGCGGTGCGTTGACTTCCACTTCGGCCAATCTTTCCGGACAGCCCCCGGCGCGCACAGCGGAGTCCGCATCACTGCCCGGAGTGGCTCTGACTCTTGATGGCGGTGTGCTGGAACCGGGTGCGCCATCCACTGTTTTTGATGCAGTCACAGGCCGTATTCTGCGTCCAGGAGCCGTGGCTGATACTTTGTTACTTGACTTTTGGAATGAATGAGAGAGAAAAGGAATTTTTTCATGATTATCGCCGTAGGCTCCGATCATGCCGGATATGAAGCTCCGGAACCCCTGTACAAACCTTCCATCATCAGTTATCTTGAATCGCTGGGACACGTCGTGATTGATTGCGGTACCTCCGGGACGGAATCAGTGGATTATCCTGATTTTGCAGATGCCGTCTGCGAGGCGATTCTGAATGGTCGGGCCGACTGCGGTGTGCTTATCTGCGGTACCGGTATCGGCATAGGCATGGCTGCCAACCGTCACCGGGGCATCCGGGCCGCCACCTGCACCACTACAGAAATGGTGCGTCTGGCCCGGGCGCACAACGATGCCAATATCCTGGCTGTGGGCCGCCGCATCCTGCCCCTGAATCAATGTTTCGAGCTGATTTCTCTTTTTCTGAGCACGCCCTTTGAAGGAGGGGAGCGTCATTCCCGTCGTATCGGGAAGATGGGCTGACCCGACAAAAGAAAGGCGGCGCCCGTCTTGATTGAAGAGGACGCCGCCGCGGATAAAGCGATACAGGGTCTGATCAGGGATTGAGCAGATAGATATCTTTCCAGCCGATGCCGTCCGCACCGCCCGTGTGCAGTTGCAGTGCAAAGAAGCCTTCAGTGAGGACTTGTCCTTCATCCTCCAGGTCCAGTACGCGGATACCATTGATCCAGGTGGTGACATGCTTGCCTTCGCTGCGGATTTCGATGGTGTTCCAGGTGCCGGGACGCAAGGCGACACTTTCCATGGTTGTGGGATCGGGTTTCACGAGCCAGCCGCGTTTGTAGCTTTCATATACCCAGCCGCTTGGTCCCGGATAGCCGGGATCCACTTCGCCCTGCAGTCCGGAAATGAGGGGATAGCCGTCTTCTTCCCGAAGTTTGATTGTGGAATGATAGAAGAGCCCGTAGTTTCCGTCGCCGGTCATATTGAAGGAGCCGCGTATGCGGAAATCTTTAAAGATCTCTTCCGTGGCCAGATATCCTTCGGAACGTTTGGGACCGCTGTTGCCCCAGATCACCCCGTCTTCGATGCTCCATTTTTCAGAGCCCCATTCTTTCCAGCCTTCAAAAGTACTGCCGTCGAAAAGGGCACGCCAGTCACCTTCCCGGCCGAAATCTCTGATCTGTACATTGCGGTATTCAATTTCCGTAAAATCATCGGTGGCTTCGTAGGGAAAGAGTTGCAGGGCGATAAAGCCGCTGATGAAAGCTTCGTCTTCGATGCGGGCTGCCAGAACATCGTGCAGGTAGACTTCCAGCACATTGCCCTGAGCACTGACACGCATGGTGTTCCAGTCCCGCTGTTTGAGTGTTTTCACGGCATCAGCAGACGGTTCCACCAGATAACCCCGGCCGTTTTCGTCCATGATGACGCCGGTGCCCGTGCGTTTGCGTGTTTCAATATTGGCCTGATAACCATACATCTGACGGGGGGCTGTATGCACATCTTCGCCTTCTTCCAGAGGCATGCGCTGCAGCCAGTGTGAGCGCAACTGCACACCACCATTGGTGGGCGAAGGAGTGCGGAAATCGAAGCTGATTTCAAAGTTGTAAAACTCTTCTTTCTCGTAGAGGAGCCAGCAATTTTCGTCTTTGGCGGCACGACCGGTAATGACGCCTTCTTCGGAGACGGACCATTCACCGCCCAACACACGCCAGCCATCGAGGGTGTTATCCGGTGTGAGGCTGACCCAGTCAGCGGCAAAGCCCGCCGATGCCAGAGCCAGGGTTGAAAGAACAGTGAGCATAAAAAGCATACGATTCATGGCATATCCTTTGTTTTTCGGGTTGACCGGATTCGTTCCGGTATTGCATTGCCGGAGCCGTGCAGCTGTCAGCCACAGCCCGGAAGAGGAACGGGAAACATGTGATCCGTTCTTTGGGTAATCATACTGAAATGCGGGCATGTGTACAAATTTCTCTGCTTTGCATGAAAAAGGCTGTGTTATCTGAAAAACAGCTATGATGTTTTTCCTTTCAGTTGCGTGCATGCTCCTTCTCTTTTTAAGTGAAATGAGGGCTTTCTGGAAAAGAGGGAGGATAACGGGTCATAATGGAGCATTCCCGTTTTCAGTCACAGCTTCAACCCATAGAGTCCTGTCTGATGATCGCCACCTTATGTAATTTTTGCGGCCTTAAAATCCTCGTCCCTGAATCCATGGAAGGGCGTGAGGGGAAGTGTCTCAATTGCGGCAAGTCCATACGGGTGCCCCGTTCGGGTCGGAACATTTCTCTGGCCCAGACGGAATTTTCTCTGGGCGATACTATCAACGATCGCTACAAAATCAAAAAGTATATTGGCAAAGGCGGCATGGGCGTGGTGTATCTTGCTGAGGATACACTGGTCCGGGAGGATGTGGCACTCAAATTTTTGCGACCCGATCTTCTCCAGACGCCCCGTGCCCGTCAGCTGTTTCTTCAGGAAGCGCAGATTGCCAGGCGGCTCCGCCATGAAAACATCATTGCCGTTCATGATGTGAGCTTTACCGAAGAAGGCATTCTGTTCCTTTCCATGGAATTTGCGCAGGGTCAGGCACTGCGACATCTGTTGACCGAACAGCGTGTTCAGCGCAAGTACCTGCCTCTGCGGCTTATTCACACCATGAGCCTGCAGGTGTTGCGTGCCCTGGATTATGCCCATCGTCGTGTTGTCCATCGTGACATCAAACCGGAAAATATTCAGCTTCTTCCCAATGAGCGGATCAAAGTGCTGGACTTCGGGCTTGCAAAGGCTGTGGAAGAACAGGAAAGCAGCTATGCGGCGCGACCCTCCCAGGCCAAACTCATGGGTACGCTGGGCTATGCGGCGCCGGAACAGCTTCTTCACGGACAGGTGGACGGCCGTGCGGATATTTATGCGGTGGGGCTGGTTCTGCGCGAGTTGATTTCTTTGCGGACCCCTCTGGAACTGGCTGCCGATATGCCACTGGCCCGTGCAGATGTCCCGCCGGGATATATCCGTGTGATTGACCGGGCTGTGCAGCACAGCAAGCATGACCGCTGGCAATCAGCGGCGGACTTCAGCACAGCTTTGAAAGAGGCCTTTGATCAGGCCTTCTTTCTTCCCCGCCGTGAGGTCACTTCAGATGCTTCCGGGAATTCAGCCGATCGGACGGGCATGGTACTTCTGGAAGGCGGCCGTTTCCTCATGGGCAACAACCAGATCCCTGAGGAGTCACCGGAACGGGAGGTGGAAATTGCACCCTTCTGGATGGATATTTATCCTGTGACCGTGGCGCAATATGCACGGTTTATGGAAGAGACCGGTGCGGAAAAGCCCGCCTTCTGGAACAATCCGCAATTCAACGGAGAAGAACAGCCTGTTGTAGGTGTTTCCTGGGAAGAGGCTCGGGCTTATGCCTCCTGGGCGGGTAAAGAGCTCCCCACGGAGGCACAGTGGGAGTATGCGGCTCGGGGTACTGAAAACAGAAAATATCCCTGGGGCACTCTGCAGCCGGAGCCATCCAGATGCAACTTCAACAGATATCTCGGCATGCCGAGCATGGTTTCCATGCACGAAGAAGGCCGGACGCCGCAGGGCATTTTTGATCTGGCCGGGAATGTCTACGAATGGACGGCCGACCCTTTTCGCCCATACAGCGTCCGACAGACTCAGGATGAAGGGGCTGAACAGCGCCCGCGAAAAGCCGTTCGAGGCGGCTGTTTTGAGTCTGGGCCGGCGGAGATGATCACCAGTGCCCGTCATGGTGAATTTCATAATGTGCGCCTGGCTACTCTGGGCTTCCGTTGCGTCCTTCCCGCCTGAAAAGAGTCATTGACGACCGCCAGCTCACTTTTTACAAGCCTCAGGGGCCCTTTATGAGAAATAAATGACTCTTTTTCCTTGTTTCATGATAACCGGTCAGGGTGTGGGCTGGCGGACAGTGCTGAAGCCTCAAAAAGGCTGCATCTTTGTATACGGGAGAATAGTGGAATTGTCCAGAAAAAATCTTATTACCGCTGTGGGCTTCGGGCTTTGTCTGCTCCTGGCCCCGGCTCTGACCAGCTGTATTGACAGTACAGCTCCGGATCCCGTACAGTCTTTTGAAGTGCGGGCTTCAGATGGGAAAGTGGTGTTGTCCTGGGAAAACCCGAGCGATAAAGACTGGGTCGGAGTCATGGTCTGTCGAAAAACGGATATGCCCCCCAAAGGGCCTCTGGATGGTGTTGTGATCGCTTCCGGTGCAGTGGATCAGATTGAAGATCTGGAAGTGGAAAATGAACAGACCTATTATTATGCGGCCTGGACCTTTGATTTTGTGGGTAATTTTTCCCCGGCTGTCCACGGGACAGCAACTCCCCGCGCCTTTAAACTGCACATGATTCAGGAAGGTGAAGGGCATGCTTTCATGCCTGTGGCCGGGGAAGTTGAGCTGGAGGAAAGTTCCGGATCTGAAGCGGTTTCGGGAGGAAGTGATCGGACCAGACTTGCCCGGGAGAGCGACTGAGCAGCGGGGCGTTCTTTTCCGGTCTGTTCTCCGGTTACAGACAAGAGCGTCGTGTCTGAAAAGACGGATGAAAACAATGGGCTGATCCTCCTGTCTGATCAAAAAACCGGGCTGCTTCTGTATTTATGCGTTGACTTCATGCTATAATCCGCATCGTTCAGGACACGTATTTTCAATGGGAGAAGCAGATCTCCAGGGTCAGGTACAGTATACATGTGGAGCCGATTTACAGAAAGAGCCAAGCACGTGATTGCCACGGCGCGCGAAGAAGCGGTGCGCCTGGGTTGTGAATATGTGCGGACAGAACATCTTCTTCTGGGCTTGTGCAAGGAAAGAGAAGGGATTGCCGCCAGAGCTCTGGCAAATCTCGGGCTGAACATGGACAGGATGGAAGAAGAAATCAAGCGCATTACTTTTTCCGGATCCAGCGAGGTGCCCAGCGAGGAAATCACCTTTACGCCCCGTGCGAAAAGGGTGTTGGAACTGGCTACAATGGAGGCGCAAGGGGCAAAACACAATTATGTGGGCACGGAACATCTGCTTTTGGGGCTGCTTAAAGAAGGGGAAGGGCTGGCTGCAAAAGTCTTCGATGATTTGAAGGTGGATACGCGACGGCTGCAGGATGAAGTCTTCCGGCTCATGAATACCCAGGTGCGGGCGGAAACACAGGATGCGCCCAGGCAACGCAAATCAGCTACACCGGCATTGGAGGCTTTTGGCCGGGATCTGACGCAAATGGCCCGGGAAAATAAACTGGATCCTGTCATCGGCCGGGAAGATGAAATTGAGAGACTGATACAGATTCTCAGTCGACGGACCAAAAATAACCCCGTGCTCATCGGGGAGGCCGGTGTGGGGAAAACAGCCATTGTGGAAGGACTTGCACAGTTCATTGTCAGTGGCAATGTGCCGGAACTGCTGCTCAATCGGAGGGTTCTGTCGCTGGATCTGGCGGGGATGGTGGCCGGGACAAAATACCGCGGGCAATTTGAAGAGCGGATGAAAGCCGTCATGAAAGAAGTCCGTAAAGCGGACAATGTGATCCTCTTCATTGACGAACTGCATACGCTGGTGGGGGCGGGAGCGGCTGAAGGAGCCGTTGATGCGGCCAATATGCTCAAACCTGCGTTGTCACGGGGAGAGATGCAATGTGTCGGTGCGACAACCATGGACGAGTACCGAAAGCATATTGAAAAAGATTCGGCACTGGCCAGACGATTCCAGACCATTCTGGTCAATGCGCCTTCCGTTGCGGAAACAATACAAATCATTAAAGGGCTGCGAGATAAATATGAGGCACATCATCGGGTACGTTTTTCCGATGAGGCCATTGTTGCGGCTGCGCAGCTGTCCAATCAGTATATTACGGAGCGGTCATTGCCGGATAAGGCGGTGGATGTGATTGATGAGGCCGGAAGCAGGGCAAGACTCCAGCTGACCACACGCCCGGCATCTCTGAAGCAGATCAGTGTGGAGATTGAACAGGCAACCCAGGAAAAAGAAGCCGCTATCGGAAACCAGGAATATGAAAAGGCGGCCGCTTTACGGGATCGAGAACGCACGCTGATCACCAAACTCGAAAAAGAAAAACGGGAGTGGGAACAGAAGCGCGATTCAACGGATATGGAAGTGACGGCGGAAGATATCGCCTATGTGGTATCCAAATGGACGGGCGTTCCGCTGACGAAGCTGGAAGAAAAAGAGTCGGCAAGACTTCTTCGCATGAGAGAGGAATTGCATAAGGTCGTTGTGGGGCAGGACGAAGCCATTGATGCCATTACACGCGCCATACAACGGTCCCGTGCGGGACTGCGGGGACGGACACGACCGGTGGGCTCTTTTCTCATGCTCGGGCCTACGGGCGTCGGCAAGACACTTCTGGGAAAAGCGCTGGCCGAATTCCTCTTTGGAAATATGGAAGCGCTCATCACCGTGGATATGTCCGAATATATGGAGAAATTCGCCGTGTCCAGGCTCATTGGAGCGCCGCCTGGATATATCGGATATGATGAGGGAGGGCAGTTGACGGAGCAGGTGCGGCGACGCCCTTATTCCGTGGTGCTTTTTGACGAAATTGAGAAGGCCCATCCCGATATTTTCAATGCCTTGCTTCAGGTTCTGGAAGAAGGGCATCTCACGGACAGCACGGGGAGGAAGGTGGATTTTCGAAATACGGTCATCATGATGACTTCCAATATCGGGGCGCGACGTATAGGCAAAAATACAGCGCTCGGCTTTTACCGGGATACAGAGGATGAAAACTATGACCGCATGAAAGAGCGGGTCATGGAAGAGGTTCAGAAAGTATTCAATCCTGAGTTTCTGAACCGTATCGATGAGATGCTTGTGTTCCACCGATTGGGCCGGGAGGAACTGCTTCAAATAGTTGATCTGCAGGTGAATGAAATTGTCGCACGGGTTGCGGAACAATTCATCGATCTGGAAATCACGCAAGAGGCAAGGGAATTCCTGGTGCGTATGGGCAGCAATGAAGAGTACGGTGCGCGACCGCTGCGTCGTGCCATGCAGCAGTACGTGGAAGATCCTTTGGCTGAAATGTTATTAAAAGGGAATTTAAATCCGGATACATCTATTGTCATGCGTCCCTCGGATCAGGGCGATGTGCTGATACCGGAGACAGTGGCTGAAACCACGGGAGGTATACTCTCTTGAAAAAGAAGTCTTTGTTTACTCACCAGGCGATCCTTCTGTTGACGCTCTGCATGCTTTGCGCCTTTTCCCTGAGCGCACAGGAATCAGAAGCTTACACCGTCCGCGAGATCAAAATAGAAGGTCTCGTACGGATCAGCGATGCGGCCGCCAGAGCCCAGCTGGAAACGCAGGCCGGTGCAGCCTATGATCCGGGAGCTGTTGCCCGCGATATCCGGCGTCTCATGGAACTGGGATTTTTTGACGCCGTCGATGCCCAGGTGCAGGAAGCCGGAAATGAAATCGTGCTCATCTATTCCGTTGAGGAAAAAAGACTCATCGAGCAGATTCATATCATCGGCAACAGGAAAATAAAAAGCAGGGTCATCCGCTCCGCTCTCACCATGCGTGAAGGCGGATCCTTTGAACCTGAAATGTTTGAGAATGAACGTCAGGCCGTCCTGGATCTGTATCAGGGAAAAGGCTTTGCCAATACAAGCGTGGACGTGGTCGCTGAAAATGTCGGACCCTCCCGTGTGCGTCTGGTCTATACCATTACGGAAGGCCGTAAGGGACGCATCAAAACCATCACCTTCGTCGGCAACGATCACATGAAAACCCGTCGTCTTCGCAAGGTCATGAAAACCAAACAGGCGCGATGGTTTTTCAGCAGCCGCTATGATGAAGACAAGTTCGCCGCGGATCTGGGTCTGATTACGGATGCCTATGGTGAGCTGGGTTTTCTGGAGGCCAAAATAGCCTCTACGGATATGGAATATTCCAAGGGCGGCAAACGCATTGATATAACGCTGCATCTGGAAGAAGGGGATCAATACACGCTGGACTCTCTGGACATAACCCGCAACATTGTCTATGACGATGAAGAGCTTCTTGATTCGATCAAAGTGCATCCGGGTGATATTCACGACAAGGTGCAAGTGACCAAAGACGTGGGAATCATTGAGCAGGGGTATCAGGACAGTGGCTACATTGATGCGCGGGTGACACCGCAGATCACCCTGGACCGTGAAAATAAAACCACCCATGTGGTGTATCACGTGGACGAAGGGAACTTGAAGTATCTGCGTGAAATCCGCATCACCGGAAACGATATCACCAAGGATGAAGTTGTCCGCCGTCAGATGCTGCTCATTCCCGGCGAGCGCTATGACGGTGCCGCTGTTACAGAGAGCGAAAACCGTATCCAGAACACGCGCTTCTTTGACAAAATCCGCATTACCTTTGATGAAACAGACGATGAACTCTTTACGGATCTGCGCGTCAATGTTGAAGAAGGCAAAACGGGCATGTTCAACTTCGGCGCCGGATACAGCAGTGAAGACAGACTGGGTGTTTATACGGAAATGCGCCTGAGCAACTTTGATCTTTTCAACTGGCCCCGATTCTCCGGAGCAGGACAGGTGCTGCGTATCCGTACCCAGATCGGAGAGAGACGCAACGAATACAGCGTCAGCTTTACCGAACCCGAATTTTTCGGCTATCCCATCTCCTTCGGTGTGGACGCCTTCGACGAATCCTATCAGGTTCGCGGTGCGGCCCGATATAAAGAAGAGATTCGCGGTGGTCAGCTGCGTCTGGGCAAATCGCTTTCTCCCTATGTTTTCGCCCAGTCCATCTGGCGTTTTCAGGAAACAGACCTGAGCCAGTTCTCGAGGTGGGCCCATCCCGAAATCAGAAAACAGGAAGGCCGATCCACGATCATTGCCAACCGCTGGCAGATTGAACGTAATACTCTCGACTCCAACTTTGATGCGAGCCATGGAGCGGTTCATATTCTGGCTGCTGAAATTGCCGGATTCGGTGGTGATCATAATTTCCTGCGCTTTGAACAGGACTCAACCTGGTACCGTGCGCTGGGCCAGAAGGAAAAATGGGTGCTTTCTCTGCGGGCCCGCCATGGACTCATGACCACCTACGGCAGTTCAGACTATATTCCCCTGCAGGAACGTTTTTATGCGGGCGGCACAACCACCGTGCGCGGCTACAGAAACCGTGATATCGGTCCCAAGGTGCGTGAGTATCGCTGGAGAGGCAGTCACTTCGCCATTGGTGGTAAAACACGCTTTGTCTATAATGCGGAAGCCAAATACCGAGTCACCGATATTTTCCGACTCTACAGTTTTGCTGATGCAGGCGCTGTCTGGGCCGATGCCGGTGATATCGACTTCGGTGACTTCAACTACAGCGTGGGTTTGGGTATAGGCTTCAACGTTCCCATGTTCGGACCCATCCGCGTGGATTACGGCTATCCCCTCAACCCGAACAAACGACAGAGCAGCAGTGGGCGTCTGCACATGGCCACGGGTTTCCGCTTCTGAGTCTGATACCCGGGCTGCAGAAAAAGCACACGGCGGCTGAATTTGAAATAACCAGGGCAGCGTTTCGGCGCTGCCCTTTTTTCATGGACAGACTTCGTGCTGCTACCCGGTATCTTTCATTATTTTTCCTGGGAATATAGATGATAGGGGATCTGCGAGGGATGAGGTGCGAGGGCAGGTAGGGGCACGGCATGCCGTGCCCATTTCAACCAGGACCCCAACCCCCGCCCTTCCCACATCCGTCCGATCCGACTGATCCGACCGATCCGACCGATTGCCCTGAAAGACCTTGAGATTCACTCCTGGGAACGCCAATTTCCACATTGGCAGACAGCGTATAATGACCCGCAGAACATATTGACTTGGTTGCGGCATGACAGCTCT
>JAAYJV010000117.1 GCA_012522755.1 Candidatus Hydrogenedens sp. | reverse complement strand
GTATCCAGATCGGGAAGACGATGAGGAGCATGACCAGCCCTCTTCAGTGTTTTATAGATCCTTGGTTTTTTAAGACATCAAGACTTTTTTAAACTCCCCGGAAAGTCGGACGGATGTGCGATGGGCGGGGGTTGGGGTCCGGGTATAGATCCTGACGCGAGAGCTCGTAGGGGCACGGCATGCCGTGCCCACAAAACCCACTGAAAATAATGACTTACGGGTAGACATATGGAGCTTCAGGCTTATTAAACAACTGGGCACGGCATGCCGTGCCCACAAAACCCACTGAAAATAATGACTTACTGGTATACATATGGAGCTTCAGGCTTATTAAACAACTGGGCACGGCATGCCGTGCCCCTACCTGCCCTCGCCCCTCGTCCCTAATTAAACTTCTGCGCAAATTTTGCACAGCTGCCAATCCCCGTATGGGCAATTGTTGCCCGGAAACCAGTTCAAAATCACTTGAAACAGCATTTGCAAGCGAATAAATCAATTGGCATGACAGTTGCTCTTACAAAGGCAGATGATCCCGAATCGAAAATCAACCCACACAGGAGACACTCTCATGAAAAAGACATTCACTTTCAGCCTTCTGGCCCTGGCGCTCATGCTTGTCATGCCTGCAGCCTTCGCCCAGACTCCCCCGCCCTCTCCGCCAGCCGATCAGGCATCGGATGGCTCCCCTCAAGCCCGGACTTTCGAAAATCTGGATAAAAACCAGGATGGGCTTGTCAGCCGTGAAGAATTCATGGAAGATTGGGTGCCCAGCGCTTCCTGGCGCTTTGACAATCTGGACCTGGACGGAGACGGTTTTTTGAGTCCTGAAGAACTGGCGGCCTGTCCTTATTGCGGCGGAACACCGCAGGGCGGTCGGGGATTGCGTGGCGGTCAGGGACCCATGGGCCCCGGCGGAGGCTACGGCGGTGGCTATGGTCGTTCGCAGGGAGGAGGCTATGGCGGTGGCCGGGGTCTGGGCGGAGGCGGTCGCCAAGGCCAGGGACCCGGTCAGGGCCAGGGCTGGGGCGCTGATCGAGGCCGGGGACTGGGCGGTCGCGGTCGTACCGATGCAGTCGATCGTCCCCGGGCTGGACGCCCGTCTGCAAATGCCCCTGCTTCCCCCACGGCTGGCAACGCTCCCGCAAGACCTCGCGCATCCATGGCACCAGGTCGCCCCAGAATCCAGAACATAGATCTTGATCAGGATGGGAAGATCAGCCGCGAAGAATACGAAGCCGCCTGGGAAAAGTATCATAAAGAACAGTTTGATCGGCTTGATGTGAACAAAGACGGTTCTCTGAGTGCTGATGAGTTGCCGCCCCGCTTCGCTCCTGTCGCTCCATAAATTTCCCCCCCTTGGTTCAGATGCCGGTGTGTCGGACTTCATCACCCGACGTGCCGGCATCCCCTTTTTACAAGTCGACTGATGGCGGCCGTACTATGATAGAATCTTGAAAGAGTCGCTTACTTCAATTTAAGGAATATCATGCGACAGCATTTATTCACAGGCTTGCTCATGTTTTTTGCGGTACTGATTTCTGTGGGCCAGTATCTTGAACATCGTGGAGTGGTTCAGCGGACCGAAAGTGCCCTGGAACACAGGGCCCGGGATTTGTCGTCGGCCTTCAGTGTCGTGATCCGCTCACAGGGGCGGGGAGCAAGAATGTCCCGGGATCGTTTGGAGCATGCTCTGGTTGAGCTGGTGCAGTCTGCTCAGTTGGAGTCTGTCGTGCTGCTGGATGAATCAGGGAATATTGCCGCCTCAGCGGGAGCCCCTTTGGAATCCTCTCCCGAATTTCTGATGAACGCCCGCATCGTCAAAAGCAATAATAAAGTCGCTTTCGCCAATCTGATTTCACTGGGTCCCGAATCACGTCTCTGGATGAACCGTCCCCCTGAAGAAGGAATACAATGGCCCCGTGGTGCAGGCCGAAGACGCAATGGGGATCCGAAGAGAGAAAATATGCCCCCCTCGCCCGAGCCGGGTATGGGTCCACGGGGATTTGCAGGGCTTCCCCCCCGATGGATGAGTCATGAAGAGTATGACCGCCTGGTGCAATCTCAGGGGATCCATTGGTTTCTGGTGACCTTGTCGACCCGGCCTGTCCAAAAAGAAATTCTCCGCGACCTTCTGTTGCGCATGTCCATCACAGGGGCCGTGTGGATTGCCTGTATCGCTTTGGCGGCCGCCTGGCGAAGTCAGAAAAAATCCACGCAACTGGCTCTGGCCCTGGTCGGTGCCGAAGAGGCCGCAGGACGTCTTCGCGAACTCAACACGACAGCGGCCGGACTCATGCACGAAACGAGAAACCCCCTGAATCTCATCCGGGGCATGGCGCAAATGATTGAACAGGACGGCGCCTTGCCGGAGGAAACACGCAGGCAAGCGCTGAGCATTACCGAAGAGGCCGACAGAATAGCGGGCCGACTCAATCAGTTTCTGGACTTTGCACGGCCGCCCACAGCACAACTTCATGATGTGCCGCTCAGAAAACTTCTGGAGGAAATTCTTACAATACTCAGTGCTGATCTGGAGGAAAAAGCTGTGGACTTTTCCATATCCGGCCCGGATCTGTCTGTGGAGGCCGATGCGGGCATGGTACGCCAGATGGTTTTCAATCTGGTTCATAATGCCGTACGAGCCGTGGATCAGGGCGGAAAAATAACACTTTCCATCACGCCCCTTTCCCGTCGGGAACTGGCTTTGGAGGTGAGCAATACAGGCCGGGCCGTTCCTGAAGCGGATTGCGAAGAAATTTTCCAGCCCTATGTCAGTCATTTCAATGAAGGGACCGGACTGGGTCTTCCCATTGTCCGGCAATTGGCCCGTGCCCATGGTTGGGAAGTCCGATGCCAACCCCGGAAAGAAGGAGCGTGCTTCAGAATCAGCGGAATGAAATATGATGACACAGATGCAGGGAGGGTCCCGGAATGAGTGGCCAGATGCGTGTGCTGGTTGTGGACGATGATCAGGGTCAGCGGGATCTGCTCTGCTCTTTTCTCAAGAAAAAAAAGAGGCTCGTTGAAACCGCTTCCTCAGGTGAAGAGGCACTGGCTCTGCTGCAAAAAAAAGCCTTTTCCCTTCTCGTTTCCGATATACGCATGCCGGGCATGTCCGGATTGACCCTTCTCGAAGAACTGCGCAAAAACTTTCCGCTCATGCCCGTGCTGCTGGTGACGGCCTATCCTGATGTGCGCGATGCTGTGGAAGCCATGCGCGGCGGTGCCGTGGATTATCTGGAAAAACCCATCGATCTCGACGAGCTGCATGAGGCTGTCAACAGAGCACTGGGCCGGCCGGAGGAAGAAGAAGAAACAGCCGTTCCCATCCCGCCGCTGCCGGAGGGGATCGTCGCCAGAAGCCCGGCCATGCAGGCTCTCCTCCAGGAACTGGCTCTCGTTGCGCCCTCCGATGCCCGCGTGCTCATCACCGGGGAAAGCGGTGCGGGCAAGGAGATCATCGCCGATCTGCTTCATGGCTGGAGCGCACGAAAAGAGGGTCCCCTCATCAAAGTCAATTGCGCTGCTCTCCCGGAAAACCTTCTGGAAAGCGAACTCTTCGGCCATGAAAAAGGCGCTTTCACCAGTGCCGTCTCCCGCCGGGTCGGCCGCTTTGAAGAAGCTGACGGAGGCACGCTCTTTCTGGATGAAATCGGCGAGATTTCTCCTTCCGTACAGGCAAAACTGCTGCGCGTCATCCAGGACGGTTCTTTCAGCCGTATCGGATCCAATGCGGAGCTGAAAAGCAATGCTCGCATCCTCACGGCCACAAACAGAAATCTGGAAACAGAGGTGGAAGAGGGACGTTTCCGCGAAGATCTGTATTATCGCCTCAACGTCATTGAAATTCACATGCCCCCTCTGAGAAGCCACAAACAGGATATCCCGCTGCTGGCTGCGCAGGTGGCCAGAGAACTCTCACGGGGCAATGTGCGCTTTTCGCCCGGAGCGCTCGCCGCCCTGGAAGACTGGCACTGGCCCGGAAATGTCCGTGAACTGCGCAATGCCGTTGAGCGCGCCGTCCTTTTGTCCGGAGGCTCCGTCATTCTTCCCGAACACCTGCCCCGGCAGATGGCGAATGCCGAAAAACAGGGCACAGCCGAAGACCCGCCCGCCACAAGAATGGAGGAGGTGGAGCGCACAACCATTCTGCAGGCTCTACGGGAAAACAACTATGTCCGCACGGAAACAGCCCGTGCTCTGGGGATCAGCCGTCGAACTTTGAACTATCGGCTCAGGCAATATCGGGAGGAAGGATATCAGATTGATCCGGAAAGCTGAAGTTTTCCACCAGTCCCCGAATGACGGCAAAATCTTCGTGACTCTTGCCACTTCTATCTTCAAGTAGCATTCACCCCCGGGGAATTGGTAGGATAACCATTCTCCCGCAACCCCATTTTTCCCACGAGTCTGTTTTTTTATGATGTCCACAATCATATTGCCCATTCTGATGTTCAATGTCCTTCTCTGTCCTGTAGAAACAGAGATGGGCCAGCAGGACTTGAAGCCTCTGTCGATCAATCGTGTCGGAATGGAAGAGGGCAAAGCAGAGGGCATCCTGGAAGAGGAAGTCGAGGACAAAAAACGGCAGTGGTTTATCCTTTTCGGGGTCGTGAGTGCCTATCCCAAGCTGAAAAGCGAGCGTATTCTGAAGGAATACTTTGATCCGGCCATGTCTTTTATTGCACCGGCACACAGAGGAACACGCACCTTCAGCGATTTCAAAGACAAGGGCTTGCTCATGCCCCCGCAAATTGCCGTGGGACGTATCATCTCCGACAAATTCGCTTTCTCCGTCCATGGCGGATATTCCGAAGGGGTCCGACGCACGAAAAGAAAAGATCCTTCCATTTTTTTTGGAGTGCCCTGGACCACCCGCGTCAGTATCCGGCGTTACAGTACCTATCTGGGTCTGGATCTGGATTATTATCCGGCGGGCATGGCGAAATTACAAAAATATCCGAACTGGGGAGAACGTCTGAAAGGCATCAAACCCACGCTGGGTGTGCGTCTCAACTACAATCGTACGGGCTATGATGCCCGGGCCAGGGTGGCTCTGGGCTGGCTGAACCGGGGCGTTGCCGTCCATCTCCATAACCATTGGGCTCTGCCGGGGATCACCGCTGTTGCCGGTGTGGATATTCCCCTCAATGAACGAAGTGTTTTCGTTTTCAATTTCGGCTACACCTGGTTCAAAAAACAGACCCGTGATTTTGACGGGCCAGCCGTGACTCTGGCTTGGCGCTTCTATTTCTGAGAAGCCTTTACTGAACCCGGCTGCGCAATTTCCTGTTGAAAAGCAAGAGCAGAAAGAAGGGACCGCCCAGCAGAGCCGTGATCACGCCTACGGGTATCTCGGCTGGAGCGAAGAAGATCCGGGCCCCTGTATCGCATAAGCACAGAAATGCACCGCCCAGAAAAAAGACGGCGGGAAAAAGATGCCGGTGATCGTTGCCCACAAGAAGACGGCAGATATGAGGAACCATCATCCCCACAAATCCGATGGGACCGCAAACGGAAACGATGCCACCCACCATGAGCGATACGGCGAAGAAAAGCAGGAGGCGGATCCGTTGCAGTTCCATGCCGCGGCTTCTCGCCAGATCATCCCCCAAAAGAAGCAGATTCATTTCCTGACGAAGCAGAAAGAGGGTCGCTGTGCCCGTTGCAACGAGAGGGAACAAGGTGAGCACGGCATCATAACCCACCAGCCCCAGCCCGCCCATGAGCCAGCGGACGAGCCGGAAAGAATCGTGGAGATTGGCGCTGTACTGCAAGGCGAGGATCATGCTCGAAAGAAAATAACTCAGTGCCACTCCGGCGAGCAAGAGGGTCTCCGTTGCAAAGCCGCCCTGAAGCCTCGTCAGTCCATAGGCCAGAAGAATAACCAGGACAGCACCGAGAAAAGCCGCGCCCGTTGTTCCGGAAAAGCCCGGCAATGCCAGAACCACACCCAGACGCATATACAGGGCCGCTCCGAAAGCCGCACCGCCGGAAACACCCAGTGTAAAAGGCGTCGCCAGAGGATTGCGGAATAGCGCCTGAAATGCCATGCCGCTCAGGGCGAGTCCGCTCCCGGCGAGAAAAGCCGTGAGTACACGAGGCACCCGGATACGCCAGAAGACAGCGGACTCAATCCCATCGCTTCCCGAAGCGAAGATACCGCTCAGACTGATCTTTGTCATCCCCGCAAAAGGCGCCACAAAAAACACGGCGAGAGAAAATAGAATAAAGAGAATCAGAATCCACCGGCTGTTCATTGTGTCACCTTTCCGGGAATCACCACCTCTTTCCCTCCTTCAGGATCGGAGAGAAGCCGGAAAGGACTGTCGTAGATGGAAGTCAGCATTTCACAGTTCATGAGCTCTTGAGGGGGACCGAAAAATATCCGGCGACCGTCTTTCAAGGCCAGCACACGCTCATACTCATGAAGACCCTGATTCAGATCATGGGTAACCGACACGACAGCGACCCCCTCTTCGTCACGGAGCTT
Source organism: Candidatus Hydrogenedens sp. (assembly GCA_012522755.1). Taxonomy (GTDB): domain Bacteria; phylum Hydrogenedentota; class Hydrogenedentia; order Hydrogenedentales; family CAITNO01; genus JAAYJV01. The sequence continues at coordinate 4,768 of JAAYJV010000117.1, read as the reverse complement.
CCGGATGAGGGCCAGCACTTCGCCCTCATGACGGTAATCAAGAAAAGTGGTGGCTTCATCCAGAAAAAGAACCCGGGGACACTGGGCGAGGGCGGCGGCAATAAATACTTTCTGCCGTTCCCCGCCGCTTAAACTCGCAAGGGGCCGTTCAGCGAAGTGTTCCATCTCACATTGTTCCAGAGACTGGTGGACGATGACATGGTCTTTGTCGCTCAAGGGTGCAAGCAGATTCTGGTAGGGATAGCGAGCCATGAGCACGAATGCGTAGACCGTATAGGGGATGAGCATGTTGCCCGCCTGCGGCACATAGGCAAGCTGCCGGGCAAGGTCACGACGGGAGAGCTTCTGTATATCCTGCCCTTCAAAAAAAATACGCCCTCCATGGATGGGCAAGAGCCGCAGCATGGCCTTGAGAAGGGTGGACTTCCCCGCACCATTGGGCCCGATGATGCACAGCGACTCTCCTTCTTCCAGACTGAAACTCAGCTCCTTCAGAATGGTTTTGCCACCGAGAAGCACCCTCAGATTTCTGATCTCAAAAGCAGGAACACTCATAAAACAAAGTCTTTCAGGTCGGGATGCAGCTTTCGGACAAAAGCCTCCAGAACAAGTGAAACACGGGGACCCGGAATGGTGAAATACGGTGCTCCGAGAATATGCACCGCCTCTTCACGGACAGCACGCAATATCTGTAGTTCACGCCAGGCCGTCATGGAATCGGGTGAGGAGGCTGTCTCTTCTTCGGCCACCAGTTCCATGATGATATCAGGGTCGAGATGAAGCATGCCTTCCAGCGATAAAACAGGGTATTCGGCTACAGATCCCGAAACACAATTTTCGCCTCCGGCCACAAGCAGCAGATCACTCAAAAAAGAACCCGTGCTGACAGCATAGACTTCTTCAAACCGGTCGCTGTAACTGTTTCGACCCGTGACCAGAAGTACGCGACGATTTTCCCGGCCCTGCAGCACGGCCTGTACTGTGGCGATATTTTTATCAAGGGTATCAACAAGCCTCTTCCCTTCCGGATCACGCCCGCAACGTTGAGCCAGCGTCAGAAAACTCGCACGGATATCGTCCAGTGTATCCTGAGGAACAATCTCATAGGACAGGCCCAGATGATCCAGTTGAGCACGGTGTTCACGATGAAAAGGGGTCATGAAAATCAAACGGGGATTGAGGGCCGCCAGCGCTTCATAATTGAAATCCAGCAGACCGCCCACGGAAAGACAGTTTGCCGTTTCAGGAGGATAAAGACAGAAACGGGTCACACCCACCACCTCTTCACGGGCACCCAAAGCGAAAAGCGTTTCAGTCAGCCCCGGCGACAAAGAAACAAAACCACGACCCTCTCCCGATTCAAGATCACCTGCACCTTGCCCATACCACTCGTCAAAGGCCTGAAACCGCAAAAAAAGGGAAAGCCCCAGACTTGCAAAAAAAACCAGGATGATCAACAATCCACGCATAAGGCAATACAATCCTTTCAAAGGAAATTCTTCAAGTCTGTATTGTACGTGGATGCATGGAAGAGATTCATCTGCGACCCTGGAACGGGGGGCGAGGAACGAGGGACGAGGAGTGAGGGGCGAGGGACGAGGGACGAGGAGTGAGGGGCGAGGAGCATATAAAGTACTTGAGGCATCAGTGGTCTCTGGGGAATCGGTCGGATCGGTCGGATCTGCGAAGGACTTTGGTTGGAGTCGGGGTTGAAATGGGCACGGCATGCCGTGCCCCTACCCGCCCTTACCCTATTCCCTATTCCCTATCCCCTATTCCCTATCCCCTATCCCCTTATCTTCCGACAGCAATTGATCCAGCAGCTGCCGGGCCTCATCATAAAAACCCATCTGATTCAGACATTTCACTTTCAGCGCCAGCAGACGCCGTCTATCTGAGTTCTCCTCCAAAAGCGAATCAATGAGAATCAGGACCTGATCATATTCCTGCATCACATAGAGCGTCTTCGCCTGTCCGTAAAGACATTTCAGTTGATCTTGTTCCATTTGTGCCACCCATAACATCCAATTTAACTCTCAAGAAAAAGAGTTCTTCCATCAGGACAACCTCAAGTATCTATACTATTATTATATCATAAAAGGCCTTAGAACTCAAACAAAGGTCTTATTTGTTTTTTTATTATAATATTCTTGCTTTTTGGCGACCACGTCAAGGTCGTTCCCGGCCGGTTTGAGGCGCCGCCTCTGAACTCCGTTTTTCTGTTTCCGACTGGACCCGGAAACTCACTGAACTGCTGACAGTCTCCCCGGGAAACGATCTCCATCGTCGAATTTCCCTGTCCTGTGAAATAATTCAGATTCAATCCCATCGACGAAAGACGAAGGACGCGTCCACTCTGTCCACTTGACAGAAAGAAGCCTTTCGAGGTAAAATACATGAGTTGTCAAATTCCTGCCCCTCACTATATATGGTGTCATTATGAATAAAAAAATTCTTATCGGTTTTGCTGTATTTCTGGTCATCTTTCTGGTGCTGCCTCTGGTATTATCCGTCGCCAGAGGCGCCAATGGCTCCGAAACGTCAGCCCGTCCAACAGGCCCTGCTGAGCCTCCGAAATGGAATGCTGAAAATCTTGTGGGCACCGCCTGGAGCGTCAAGACCCCTGATATCCCCGTGGCTGTGACGATCAATCTTGGTCCCGGCGGACAGGCCTCCGCAACGGCTCCAGCCATGCTGGCTCCCATTGTCAAGGCTCATCTGGGCACGGATACCATCATGGGAACGTGGCGTGTGGAAGGTGCCAAGCTCATCGCCAGTGTGGATCTCAAAGGCAAAACAACCACTGTTGCCTGCGATATCCTCGGCGACAGAATCTTCTATCAGGACAAAGAAATCAAACGGGTAGGCTGATCAGCATCGGCCGCTGCGATTGAAAGTCCGCCATGTCCTCTCCCCTTTCGGCCCTGGAAAAGGAAAGCAGGCTCCTTCAACAATTGCGCCTTTATCCCGCCGCTGCTCTGGCTTATTCGGGCGGTGTGGACTCCAGCTATCTGGCCGATGTGGCCTTCGAAGTACTGGGCGAAAATCTGCTGCTACTCATTGCCGATACGCCCACCCAGCCCCGTGCGGAACTTGCCGCCGCTCTGGATCTCGCCGGAGAAAGAGGCTGGCCCGTCATGTCTTTCACCTCCGGAGAATTTGATAACCCGGACTTTCTCGCAAACTCTTCGCAACGCTGCTACCACTGCAAAGGGGAAATTTTCGCATCGCTGAAACAGCACGCCGCCGAGCAGGGCATTTCCATTCTTCTTCATGGCGAAAATGCGGACGACGCCTTCGACACGACCCGTGTCGGTGTTCTGGCCGCCAGAGAAGCCGGCGCCTTGGCGCCTCTGGCTGATCAGGGATTCACCAAAGAGGAGATCCGCCAGCGAAGCAGAGCACGCCAGCTCCCCACCTGGAACAAAGCCTCTTTCGCCTGTCTCGCCACGCGCATCCCCACGGGCACTCCCATCAGCAGAGAAATCTTGTGCCGCATCGAAAAAGCCGAGAGCCTTCTGCAGCAAGCCGGGTTCCACCAATATCGTGCCCGCCATCATGGCGATCTCTGCCGCATCGAAGTGGAAGAAGAAGAGATGGCGCGCTTCCTCGATCCCGCCCTGCGCAAGACTATCGTTGATGGTATCCGCAAGATCGGATACAGCCAGGTTACCCTCGATCTCAAAGGCTACGGTCGTCCCTGAGCAAACCCCTTTTCCTCATGAACTTGCATGTTCTCCTTCAGCCTCTTTAGAATGCCGGTAGAGTACTTGTTATTGCATTCAACCCAAAAGGAAAAGATCATGATGAAACGAGCCTTTATTTTTGTGCTGGCCGTGGCACTCTTCATTGCCATTACCGGCGGCTATGGGCAACTTGTCAACAGCCGATGGATCACCCGATCCTTTATCAGCGCTGAAGAAAGGCCCAGTGAATACCCTGAGTTTGTTATCGGCAACAACTACAAATTTTATGAGAATGGCAATCTGGTTCAGGGCCGGATAGTGGAAGCCAATGGCCGCTGGCTGACAGTATATGACCAGATTTATTATAAGTACATCAATCTGGACAGGGTGACCTACATCGAAATCATTCAATACAAAGCAGACTGAGGATACATGGCCATGCGCCTCAGCCTTTTAGTAATGGTTACACTGTCATGGATGCCCCTCGCCTCGGGAAATATCCAGGAGATTGATCCGCCTGAAATTCTCGCTCCGGAGGACAATGCCATCATTTACGGACCGCAACTCACCGTCCGCTGGGCACCTCTGGAAGAAGGGCAATGGTGCCAGATCCAGATTGCCCGTGATCCGGATTTCAATGAGATCCTGGCTGATGCCGACGAGCTTCACGGAGACTCCTGGAACTACGCACTGCTGCCCCGGGATGGCAAACGTTATTACTGGCGTATCTGTGCCTGGCAAAAGACAGAGGAAGCTGTTGAAGGGGAAGAGGCTTTTCATCCCGCCGATAAGAATAAAAACCACCATCTTGAGGATGAAGAAACCCGGGAATATCGTATAGGCTGGCAAACAGGCTGCTTCACCATGCGCCATGCCCTCCGCGCGCTCTTCATTCAGAACAAGGGCGGCAATTATTTTTATAAGCCGGGGCCTCAGCCGCCTCTGTGCTGGAGCCCAGTGGAAGAATGAGGGGCGAGGAATGAGGATTGGGTCCGGGTATAGACCCTGACGCAAGAGCTCGTAGGGGCACGGCATGCCGTGCCCACAAAACCCACTGGAAATAATGACTTACTGGTACACAT
>JAAYJV010000013.1 GCA_012522755.1 Candidatus Hydrogenedens sp. | reverse complement strand
TCACTCCTGGGAACGCCAATTTCCACATTGGCCGACAGCGTGTTATGACATTGACATTTTGTAAACAGTGATGCGGCAACAGGTCTTTTGCCAACCAAGAATAAAATAAAAGCCTTTGTAAACTCTGAGTCTTTGTTCTCCCGTCAAATGCATACATAAGTCCTGGTCTTTTCCCGGGTCTCCTGCCAATGTGGAAATTGGCGTTCCCAGGCTGCGCGACCCAAGGTCTTTAATTTATCAGTGTACATCTGTGGTTCTAAAAGTCTCCGTGGTAAAAAAAGAAGGAATAATTTGGCTGCATCAAAGGCTGAAATTGAATGACTTGGGTCGACAACAACATGCACTTCATCGAGAAGATGATGGAAGTTGACGGGCTGTAGTCTATATAATAAAAAACAGGACAGGAATCCCCTTCATGATCAAGCCATATGTTCCTCCAGAACGCTATAAGGAATCTCAAGAAGAAGAGATGCCACTGGACTTCGCCTCTCTCTCGGTAGGGCCCGGGATAGTGGAGCCTGTTGTCTCAGCGACAGATTTTCAAACGCTCCATAAAACAGCGCCTCCTGTCCATCGTGTGGGCATGCTTCACAACCGGGTGGCTGATCATTTCATTAATTTCAGCACACCGGCCTTCATCTTCATTGCCAGCAATGCCGTCATGATGTACCTGCTCGGTGTGCGTTATGTGTACACGGCTGTCCATGACGGGAACCTCCGTTTTTTCGTATTTTTTCTTTTGCTGGGCATTGTCGCCGTGAACCGGCTGCTGGCTCAATTTGATTTTCAGAGCCAATCGGAACTTGTCCTGAGTCTGGGCGCTGTTGTGGCCATGTATGTGATCATTACCAGCCTGGGTTATGGGATTCATTTTACGGATCAGTCTCATCTTTACGAAACAGCATCGTCCCACGAAGAGATGATGCGCATTTCCAGTCCGGCCATTCAGATGTTCTACAGTCTGACGCAACTTTTCGGTCCCCGGCTTTTTTCTTTTCTGATCAACAGTGCCGTGACTATTTTCATCTGGTGGATGGTGAACCGGCTGACCCGCGAATGTTGTGTCGATGAAGATGCGGTAGCCGGTGATATCGGTATTCTGACCGCCACGGCGGACCGTCTCAGCAAGGTTGTACGCAGACAGGAGAAGAAGCATCTTGTGGAGCGGCATATGACTGCTCTGGCCGAGGTGGATGAAGCCTGGTATGATTTGCGTCCCCGCGATCCCACAGAGGCCTATGTTCCTTCCAATCCTGCTCTGGACAGAAAGATTCCCCATCGCCTGTCGGGCAGTCATCCGGGCATGTCCGTATTCTATTTTTCCATTCCTGTACTGATCATTTTCACGCTGGGTCTGGGCGTGATCCGTCATCTGGGTGACCGGGGCGTACAGATCGGATTTTTTTATCTGGTCATTTATCTTTTCTGTGCACTGCTGCTTCTGGCACTGACCAGTCTCCGGCAGCTCCGCGCTTTTTTCGCCCTGCGCCACGTGTCCATGTCTGAAGGGCTCATGTGGTTCTGGCTGGGTACGGCTCTTTGCATGACGCTGGTCATTCTCTGGGCGGCATCGCTGTTGCCCCTTCCGGCTTTACCGCCTGTGGCCTATGTGGCCTCTCACGAAGCGGCCCACGGCACGGCTCCCGATGACCGGCTTGTCCTGCAGGAGGTGGAACCGGGGCCGCTCCTGGTCTGGAATGAGCACAATCTGGGTCATTATGCGAATCTGGTCTTCGGTGTTTTCGTCGGGCTCGTCCTTCTTTACGGTGCGTTGAAACTGCTCATGTTCCATCTGGAGTTGAGCCGCAGAAGCGGGGAACGCCTTCATCCCTGGATCCTGGCTGTGACGCGCTTTCTGCTCTGGCTGCTTAAAAAACTGCAAGGTCTGGTGCCTTCCTTTTTTGTGCGGCCCGCCTTCCGTGTTCAGCGGCGCATAGCCCGGAGCGTACACTATGACAATCCCGGACGTCATGCCGATAGGGAACCCATGGCTCTTCATGATCATATCGCTTATGCCTATGAGGCGCTTTGTGTGCTGGCCATGGATTTGGGGGTGCCCCCTCCTGTGAGTGCCACGCCTTATGAGTTTCTGGAAAAGTTTCCCGAGCGTCTGGGCCGGCTGGAAGAAGAGGCTGCAGATGTGATCCGTTTGTATGTGATTTCGCAGTACTCCACGCTGGAACTGGATGATCGCATGGAGGACCGGCTCCGTCGTTTCTGGGAGGCCTTCAGAATTGTGCGTAATGTGTATGTCCGGTAGCAGTGGGGAGGAGGAATCGTGATTCCCCATTCTTTGAGGCTGCATTTCAGCGGCGACTGGCACGACTGGTTGCTGACCCTGAAAAATATCCTCTTGCCCATGTACTGCAAAATCTGCCACAGCAGACTGCTTACGGAGGAGAACCTTTTTTTCTGTCCCCGGTGCTGGGAAGCCAGTCCCCGTATTGAACGTCCCTTCTGTTCCTTTTGCGGGAAGCCGCATCAGGGTGTGGCCGGACTGGGGGAGCAATCAAACTTTCCCTGTGCGGACTGCCGTGGCAAGCCCAATCTCTTTGTGCGCCGTATCTGGGGTTGTGCCCAATATGCCGATGCCATCTCCAGGGCGATCCGGCTCTTCAAGTTTTATGATAAAGAGACTCTTGCGGAACCTCTCGCGGAACTGATGTTGGAATTCGCTGAAAAAGAAATGGATCCGGAAGCCTATGATTGCCTTGTGCCTGTGCCGCTGTATCCCTCCCGGGAAAGAGAACGGGGCTATAACCAGGCCTTGCTGCTGACAGAGGGGATTGCAGGTTTTTTCACGACCGCTCAGCTGGACTTGTCTCTCTATCGCATCAGGCCGACCCGTGCGCAGAGCAGCCTGAAATCGGCGGAGCGTGCTGAAAACGTGCGGGGCGCCTTTGCTGTGAGGGGCGACAGTCTGGAGGGGAAACGGGTGCTGCTCATTGATGATGTCATTACTACCGGCGGAACGGTTACGGAATGCGCCCGGGCCATGAAACGTGCCGGAGCTCTGGAGGTGGACGCCTTTGCGCCCGCTCTGGCCTTCGCCACGATCCGCCTGGACAGATAGGAAGTCATGAAGGTCTTCGTTTCATTTGTCAGAAATCGTTTTACAAGTTTCCGCTGCGCCTGCAGAGGCATTGTTCTTCTTCTGAAAACGGAAACCCACGGGCGACTCCATGGACTGGCTACCCTGTGTGTGCTGCTGCTGGCGCTGCTGTGTCGCTTGACTGGAACGGAGCTGGCATTGGTCGTGATCGCCACGGCGCTGGTATGGATGGCGGAAGCCTTGAACACGGCTCTGGAAAGACTTGCCGATGCGCTCATGCCTGAAGAACATCCTCTCGTGGGCCAGGCGAAGGATCTTGCGGCCGGAGCAGTGCTCGTGTCCGTTCTGGCAGCAGTCGTGATCGGTCTGCTTGTTTTCGGACCGCCTCTTTGTACTTTTGTGTATACAGTTCTGACCCGCCTGCTCTGAGTGCTCTCTGGTTTTGCACCATTCCCCGACTTGGGGTAAAATGGAGGTGGAGCACTCTCCTCTGAGCTGTTCCGGAAGCCGCCACGGAATAGAAATTCAATGATCGGACAGGATGTTTAGCACCGGAGATATATTGCGCAGATTCATCCCGAAACAGTTTTTTTCGGGGCTGCTTCTTTGTGCTTTTCTGCTGGGCCTGTCCTTTTCGTGCCGGGGTGATCTGCTGACGCTTCAGAATGAAGAATCTCTCTCCGGCACGCTCCTGCGAATCCGAAAGAGTACGCTCGTCTTTCGCACCTCCCTGGAAGGACAGATGATGCTCCCCGTGGACCGGGCGAAGAAACTGACCACTCAGAATATTTTTTCCATACAGCTCCAGGACGGTCGCACGCTCATCGGCCGTTTCGGGCAGGCTGAGGGCGAGCAGGTGCTTTTCCCGCCCGATCCCACGTCGTTTCTTTCTCTGAACCTGGAAATGGTGGTGGAAGCTCTGCCCATTCCTTCAACAAGTTCAGCCCGGGAAGAAGAGCCGGCCCTGCCCCGACTTCAAGAGGAGAAGCCCTTGCGTTTGCAGACCACGGCTTTTGAAGAAAAGGCTGAGGGAGCTGTTGTTGAAGAGCCTGCAAGTCTGCGTGAGGCACTGGGGCTGAGTCCCGTTGAAGATCACCACAGTCTCCGTGACAGCATGGTTCTTTCGGGGGGCAAGCGGGAGGACACGCCGCTCATGCTGCAATCGGGACTGAAGCCGCGGATCTGGTCTTCCGATGAGGATCATGCGCTTTTCTGGCTGGAAAATCTCTTCAAGAACTCCGAAGAACTTCCGCCTTTTCTCCTTCAGAATGAAGAAAATCAACTGCGTATTCAGCTTGGCCCGGAGAGTGTGATTGCAGACTGATTTCTGAAAAAGTTGACTGGAGTGGGGGTATGCCCTTACCATGCCCTTTGTTTCAATGGATGAACAGGGTGGCGCATCTGAGTGACAAAGGAAATGGTTAATCTTTCATGAAATCCCTTTTTGACAATTCCCGCTATACAGTGATTCCCGGACGGCCCTATCCTTTCGGCCCCATTGTGGAGGATGAAGGCGTCCGTTTCACTATTTTCAGCCGTCATGCCCGGCGTGTCTGGCTGGCTCTTTTCGATTCTGTGGAGGCTCGCAAACCCTATTGGGAATATGAACTGGATGCCCGGCGCCATCGGACAGGGGATGCCTGGTCCATTTTCGTGTCCGGTGTTCAGGAGGGAGCCTATTTTCTCTATCGCATGGAAGGGCCCTGGAGACCCGAAGAAGGGCACCGCTATCAGTCTGATGTCTATCTGCTGGATCCCTATGCGAAGGCCTTCGTGGGGGATATTCACGAGGGGACCATGAAATGCGTTGCTGTCCGTGATCGCATGGACTGGCACGATGACCGCAGCCCGGGCATTCCCATGAAAGATCTGGTCATTTACGAGGCTCATGTGAAAGGCTTCACGCAGCATCCATCTTCGGGTGTCAGCGCCCGGGGCACTTACAGAGGATTCATTGAACAGATTCCTCATTTGAAAGCGCTGGGGATCAATGCGGTGGAGCTGCTGCCCATTCAGGAATTCGGCGAGACGCTCCTGGGTCGTTGCAGTCTGGAAACGGGCCGGGAATTGGTGAATTACTGGGGTTACAGCAACATCGGTTTTTTTGCGCCTACCTGTCGTTATGCGGTGAAGGCGAATTGCCTGGAGCATCTGGATGAATTCCGTGAGCTTGTCCGTGCCCTTCATGATGCGGGCATGGAGATTATTCTGGATGTGGTCTTCAACCATACCTCTGAAGGGGATGAGCGTGGCCCGACCCTTTCATTCAAAGGCATCGACAATGTGGTCTATTACCTTCTTGATGATGGCAAGTATCTGAACTATTCCGGCTGTGGCAATACGGTGAATTGCAACCATCCGCTGGTCAAGGATTTCATTCTCGATTGTCTGCGCTACTGGGTGGCTGTCATGCACATAGACGGCTTCCGTTTTGATCTGGCTTCCATACTCGGTAGAGATCAGCGTGGCCGGATCCGGGAAGATGCGCCCCTCATCGCCCGCATAGCGGAAGATCCTGTTTTGCGAGGGACGAAACTCATTGCCGAGGCCTGGGATGCCGGTGGCGCTTATCAGGTGGGTCATTTCGGCGGAGTACGCTGGGCGGAATGGAATGGGAAGTATCGGGATGATATGCGCCGTTTCTGGCGTGGCGATGCCGGGCATAAAGGGATCTTCGCCACCCGTCTTCTGGGCAGTGCCGATTTGTATCAGCATAATAATCGCAGTCCGGAACACAGCATCAATTTCATCACCTGCCACGATGGTTTCACCCTTCATGATCTCGTGAGTTACAACAACAAGCATAATACGGCCAATGGGGAGGACAACCGGGACGGCACCAACGAAAACTACAGTTGGAATTGCGGTGTTGAAGGGGAGACGGAAGATCCGGCCATACTGGATTTGCGGCGACGCATGAGAAAAAGTCTGGTGGCCACCTTGTTCCTGTCGCTGGGAGTGCCCATGATGCTCGGCGGCGATGAGATGGGCCGCACGCAAAAAGGCAATAACAATGCCTACTGTCAGGATAATGAACTCTCCTGGTTCGACTGGTCACGGCTCAGCAGCCAGGGAGAGATCTTTGAGTTTTACCGGTCCATGATCGCTTTTCGTGTTGAGAATCCGGCTCTGCGGCGCAGTCATTTTTATCTGGGGGTGTCCCCTGTGCCCCATGCGGATACGCCCGATCTTGTCTGGCATGATGCCCATGGCGGTCTCGCCGACTGGAGTCAGGAAGAGGGTGTTCTCGCCTGCAGAATTTTTCCCTGTGAAAACAAAGGGATGGGTTTGTATCTCTGTTTCAATGCGACTTTGGATCCCGTGGAATTTGTGCTGCCTCCGGGGTCCTGGCGGTTGCGCATAGACAGCAGTACCCCCCGGGGATTGGATTATTTTGAGCGTATTGTCGCCCCGGCCGTGGACAGGCCCGCCTACACCGTGGCGGGCAAAAGCGTGGTGGTTCTCGAATCTCCCGTCATGGTTGTCAGGAAGTAAATTCGCTGTAAAACTCGATGAGAATGCCGGCCAGCCTGGAGGCGAGTCCAGCGGCTATGAGAAGGGCATAGAGGGCGACACCCGCCTGGGTGAGTCGCTTGAGGGAGAGAGCCCATTCTTTGGACAGGGGCAGGGCACTCACCAGTGCCAGAGGCAGCAGGAGGATGAGTGCCCAGAAAAACAAGGTGTCGCCCCGACTTGTGAGCCAGGCCCAATCCGTGAGTGAAGGAAGCTGGATGGACTGTTCCAGGAAATATTCGAAGGCCAGGACAATGCCCTGCAGGCCATATTTTCCAGCCAGATGAAAGAGGACCAGAAAGAAGGCTGTGATGAAAATATGGCCTCCACAGCGGAAATAACTCACCTTTTTCTTTTCCGGCAGAGCACCGCTGTAATTCAGAAAGAGAAAGAGTCCCGAATAGACAAGCAATGCGATGGGCGCAAGAACCAGCCCGGCCAGCAGTGTCAGTGCACGGATGATCCAGAGAGGCTGAGAGAGGGATCGGGCGATATACTGACATACGCCCAGCCATACGACATTGGACGGGGAAGGGACTTCGGAGCTTTTTGCCGCCTTTTCCTCCGCTTTCGTTTCTTTCTTTTCAGTGGGGATATTGGGCTTTGCATGGGGTGCGGCATAGGTTTGGGCGGCGGCTGTTTTTCCGGTTTTCGCTTCCAGACGGTACATGCGGATGAGGACTTCCGCCCGTTCAGCAGCCGGGCCCTGTTGATTCAGAACGCCCAGAAGCTGCAGATCGTCTATGGGCTGATCACCGGCGAATTTCAACGCTTCCTCCAGAATTCTCAAACGCAGGTGCGCCACGGCCTGCTCCTGAACAGCGGGGCCGAGATGGCCGTGGAGCGCCTCAGCAACATCTTTCAGATATCGTGAGATATAGAGTTCCTGCTTTTCAGTCAGTGCCATAGAGCCTCCTTGTATGCCCCATCCGGGGTCTTCGATTTTTCCGACACTGCAGCCCTTTTCTTTGCTTTATGAGTTCACTTCCCTGAGCAGTTCCAGCGCGGTTTTTTCTATGGCCGCCGCAGCTGTCACTTCCAGATAGCTCGACCGGGCACGCCAGGTTTCATAGCCGCCCAGAGCGTGATGTTCCTCTGTGGGCAGATAGCCGTGGTAGCCATTGGCGAGTGCCACGGGGAAAGTCATGGGCAAAGGCGCATTTTCCTTGATGGCCAGTCCGATTTCCACGAAGACTTCACAGGGAATGGCCGCAATGCCCGCATCGCCTATGCGCAATGCCTGCAGAGGCACGGACATTTTTTCAGGATAGTCAGCGATCAGGATGGTTTCCCGGGCATAGATTTCTTTTGCACCGCGAAGTTCCGGGCCTTCCACTTCATCGAGAATCTGGCGTGCCCGCTGCAATTCTTCTTCCGTGGGACGGCGTACGCCCAGCATGATCTCACGGGTGGCTGCAGCGAGGGGGACGTGGTCTTTGAATTCCAGTTCCTCATAACGGGCCCGGACTTCTTTGGCCACATTGTCGGCCACCATCCGCATTTTCTCGTAAGGCTCATAAGACTCGCCGGCTTCACGGAAATTGATGTTGTTGATATTGCCACTGGCACCGTTGGAGAGCATGGCCAGGAAGGGTCGGGCATTGTCTTCTTCCGGTACGAGCATTTTTGTCAGGGCATTGGCGAAGCAGGCGAAATAGTCGGCCGAGAGTTCGAGGCCTTTTGTTCCGCCCACATAATGCAGCGCGTAATTGGCGTATACAGCCAGGGGCGAGCCATCGGGCCGGCGCAGGGCGATGAAAGGTACAGCCGGATCGGTGGGGCCCGCAGGTTCAATGAGGGACTCATGGGCCCGGGGCGGATTCATCCGTACCTTGTCGGTTTTTTCACCAAAGGGATTTTCCGGGATGGAGTCGGGGTCCACAAACCAGCGGCGGTTGAATACTTCGCCGGGTACGGAACCGCAGCCGAAAGCGATCTGAGCCGCTTCGAGATTCCCTACCGCTTCAATGACTCCTTCGGCGATTTTTTGGCCGAGGAACTCACAATATCCCGGCACAGGATCGCTCTGGAAGACAGGGGTTGCCGTGGGGCCCGTATGCGTGTGAGTCGCACTGGTCAGGACCCAGGCGGGCGGGATTCCTGTTTCCTTAAAGATGCGTGCCTTGGCGGCATCGAAAGGTTCCCGGGGCACCAGACAATTGTCCACAGTCACCAGAGCGATCCGGGCTGTGCCATTATCCAGGACGAGACAGCGGGCCTGGATGGGGTCATGAGCACCTGTATTCATGCGGTCATTGAAATGTCCCGCCATGGAGGTACCCACAGGAGGGGTTATATCCTTCAGAGCGATACCGGCACGGAAAGGGCCTGTTTTTTCCGAGCCTCGCGCCGTCTCCTGGAAGGAGAGGAAGGAGGCCGTTGCGGTGACACCGCAGAATCCCAGAAAGCCGCGCCGGGAGAGGCGGGAAGAATGTTGCTCAGTCATGGGTCATATCCTTTTTGATTTCTGCTGTCTTCCTGGATCCGATAAGAATGAAGAGGGATCAGAGTTCTTTTACGAAAATATTTTTGAACCAGAGTTTGTCGCCATGATTCTGCAGTTCGATGGAGCCTGTGGGATAAATGGGCTTGTCTCTTTCCCAGTAGTTTTCCAGAGTCACATCGTTCACGACGAGCTCATCATTGAGATAGATGGTTACTTTTTCGCCTTTCATAATGATATGAAAGCGGTTCCATTCGCCCAGAGGCTTGTCAGCGCATTTGTCGGGCTTGCTGGGGTTGTTCTGGTTGTTCCAGAGACCGCCTGATCCTTCGGGATTTTTCACGGCATCCCAGATCTGCACCTGCGGTGAACCACGGAGATAAATGCCGCTGTCGGCGTTGGCTTCAATCTTCCAGTCCACCATAAATTCGAAGTCGCCATAGTCCCGTTCCGTGCAGAGGTTTTCGCCTTTGCCGTCAAAGACGATAACGCCGTCTTCCACTGTCCAGTGTGCATTCATGCTTTCATCGGCTTTTGCCTGTCGTTTGGCCAGGGTCTTTTCTGACATCTTCGCTCTGGCGGGCGGATTGGCAACCAGCCCTTTCCATCCACGCAGATCTGAACCGTTGAAAAGGACACGGAAGCCTGCGGGAGGTATGGGCTCCCCCATAAGTTCGGCAATCTTGGGCTCCACAGAAGCCGCCCAGAGTTCATAGCCATAGGCGTTGGGGTGGAGCGCATCGGGCATCACTTCTTTTGTGAGTGTTCCGTCTTCCGCCAGAAAGGCCGAGCCGATATCCAGATAATGGATCATGTCGCCGTCGGCGATTTCCGAAGCGATGGCACTGGCTTCGGCGAGTTTGTCACGGACTTCTCCGGGTTTTTCTTCCCGCGGGAAAATGGCGAGGATGAGCACTTTCGTTTCGGGAAGTTTTTCGCGAAGCTTCTTCACAATGGCGATGATGCCCGCACCGATTTCCTCGGCTGTGTTGGAGCCGTAGTTGTTCGTGCCGATCATGAGGGAAACGGCTTTGGGACTTATGCCGTCCACTTCGCCATTGTCCAGACGCCAGAGGACATGTTCTGTCTTGTCGCCGGAGAAGCCCATGTTGACGGTATTGCGGTTTTTGTAATACTTCTCGAAGACCTCTTTGCCAGCGCCATCCCAGCCGTGGTTGATGGAATCGCCCATGAGAATCAGATCTACGGGCCCTTCCTGAATTTGTTTGAGCACGCCTTCATGGCGCTCGGCCCACCACTCATGATCCAATCTGTGGGCCGGCTCGACGGTTGAGGCTGCAAAAAGGGAGGCACTGTAAAGAAGTACCGCCAGTACCGCAAAAAATTTGAATTGCCCTTGAACGAAACGCATGATCCAATCCTTTCGATTTGTTTGTATACTCTATGTTGTAGCCTGAGGAAAGAGCACTTCAAACATTGAAATCGCTTTTTCCGGGGCTGACCACTTCCGCTTATTATAGAATAAGTGTGTGTATCGAGCAACAGCAGGGAGGATGGAGAAATTTCCGGGGGACGGAAGGGCGAGGGACGAGAAGCCAGGGGCGAGGAGCGAGGGGCGAGGAGCGAGGGGCGAGGAGCGAGGGGCGAGAAGCCAGGGGCGAGGGGCCAGGAGCGACGGCAGGTAGGGGCACGGCATGCCGTGCCCACTCGATCCACTTGGTCCACTGACCCCGCAGCAATGCCCAGAACCAACCCCCGCCCCTCCCACATCCGTCCGATCCGACTGATCCGTCCGATCCGACCGATTCCCCCGGATCTTGTGTTTGTCTTTTTCGCGTTGTCCCTGTAATGATCTTTGTAAAGAGGCGTCAGCGCGAAAAAACCGGGATGACGGGCGCAGGTCGGGGAGGGTCGATGTATTATGTCGGGCCATTGGCACATAGCAAGCTGTTCCCTGTTCCCTATCCCTTGTTTGCATGATCACTTGAGCCTTGAGTACACTGGTAGTGTCGGCGAAAGTGTATGTTTACAGATCCATAGCTGAAGGAGAATTCCATGACTGCTCAATTTCATCATTTTGGCGTGCCCACGACAGAAGTTCAACCCGACGAGACTTTTCTCGAAGGGGCGGGAGTGTATGTGACCGATCCGGAAACCCATCCCTATAAGATTGAGTTTCTGCGTTTTGCCGCCGATACACCCATGCCAGCGGAAGTGTGCAATAACGCCCATGCCGCTTATATCGTTGAGTCTCTGGATGAGGCACTGAAAGGGCAGGAAGTGATCATTCCGCCTTTTGATGCTACAGACGAACTGCGCTGTGCTTTCATCAAAGACGGTGCAGCCATCATTGAACTCATGGAAAAACGTTGAGAGGCGGGGAGCCTCGTTTTTTGAAAGGAAGGCATAAACAATGGCAATGAAAAAACTGATCAATGATCCTGACAATCTCGTGCAGGAACTTCTGGAAGGCTTTGCGCTGGCCCATGGCGAGCAGGTATGTCTGACCGACGACAGGCTCGTGGTGCGTGCCCGTGAAAAAGAGCAGAACAAAGTGGCTCTTGTCACCTTGGGCGGTGCCGGTCATGAACCCGCTCTCAGCGGTTTTGTGGGCGAGGGCATGCTGGATATCAGCGTGCCCGGTGAAATCTTCGCAGCGCCCGGCCCGCCGAAAGTGTTGCAAGCCCTGAAAACAGCGCAACGGGAAGCCGGTATTTTATTTATTGTGCTGAACCACGCCGGTGATGTCTTGTCCGCAAAAGTTGCCGGTGATATGGCTGCGAAAGAGGGAATCCGCTTTGAACAGGTTCTCACTCATGAGGATATTTCCTCTGCGCCCCGGACGGATCCCGATAACCGGCGCGGTCTCGTGGGTTGTCTGCCTGTGATCAAAGTGGCGGGAGCCGCGGCGGAAGCGGGCCGTTCACTGGAAGAGTGCGCAGCCATTGCACGGCGCATGGAAGCGGGCATGGCGACGCTGGCTGTTGCCGTATCAGGAGCAACCCATCCGAGTACGGGCGAGGTCATCGCGGAAATTGAAGAAGGCACCATGGTTGTGGGTATGGGTCAGCATGGCGAGGCGGGCGGTGGTACGCAGCCTCTGAAAACAGCTGATGAAACGGCGGAAATCATGTTGGAGGCTCTTCTGGATGATATTGACGCCAAAGCAGGGGATGAACTTTTCGTGCTCCTCAACGGCGCCGGTGCCACAACGCTCATGGAACTCTATCTCGTGCTGCGCCGTGTCAATGCACTCCTGAAAGAGCGGGGCATTACCCTGGCACGCTCTCTTGCAGGTGAATATCTCACCGTTCAGGAAATGGGCGGCTTCCAGATGTGCGTGGGCAAACTGGATGAGGAACTCAAAGCCCTGTGGGACGCTCCCTGTGATGCTCCTGCCTGGACCAGGAGCTGAAAATTCATGAAAGCTCTGGATTATCCCAGTCTTATACGTGCTTTTGAAGGAGTCATCGCTTCTGTTCTGGAGCAGAAAGACCATTTGTCCCGCCTCGATTCTGTGGGCGGCGACGGTGATCACGGTACTACCATGGCCCGTGCCATGGGCAAGGTTGCTGACGCATTGGCGGCCCATGGGGAGGAGAAGATAGCAGTCCTTCTGCAGGAGATTGGCTGGGCCATCCTGGGCGTGGACGGCGGTGCCATCGGACCCTTGCTGGGCATGATGTTTCTGTCCATGGCCGAGTCCGCGGAAGGCCTGGAAGTACTGGAAGGCGAGCAACTGGCAGCAGTCTTTGAAGCGGGATTGAGCGGACTTCTTGCTCAGACGAAAGCACGGAAGGGCGACAAGACCCTTGTGGATGCGCTTGTTCCTGCTGTGGAAGCCCTGGCGGCTGCTGCCCGGGCGGAAGAAGACCTTGAGGCTATTTTCAGTGCAGCGGCGGAAGCGGCGACCGCCGGTGCTGAATTTACAAAGACATTGCAGGCGCGCTTTGGTCGTGCCCGTCATATAGGCGAAGAGAGCATCGGATCCGCCGACCCCGGCGCAAGCTCCATCGCTTTTATTTTCAATGGATTCAAGAAAGGAATTTCCGACCATGCCTGATATTGATAATTACGAAGAAGTCAGGAAGGGCTATGCTGTGGATGTGGCCATGGAAACGCCCGGGTTCTTTCTCAAAGGATCGGCCCATCTGAATTGGGGCATGAAAAACCGGCTGGCTCAGATTTTCAATCCGAAATCAGGGCGCACGGTCATGCTCGCCTTTGATCATGGTTATATCATGGGTCCCACCACGGGACTGGAGCGGCTGGATCTGGTTGTGCCGCCCCTCATCCCACACGTGGATTGCCTCATGGGTACGCGCGGCGCTTTCCGTTCCTGCATCAGCCCGGAAGTGCAGAAGCCCCTGGTCATGCGCTGCAGCACCGGGGCGACAGTATTGAAAGAGCTGAGCAATGAAGTCATCGGTGTGACGCTGGAAGATGCCATTGCATTCAATGCTGCGGCCGTAACCACCCAGGTATGCATTGGTGCCGAGTATGAACGGGAGACGCTGGAAAACCTGGCTTATCTGATCAATGAAGGCAATGCTTACGGCATCCCGACGCTGGGTGTCACGGCTGTGGGTAAAGAGCTTGTGCGCGATGCCCGTTATCTGGGTCTGGCCTGCCGGGTCATTGCCGAGGTGGGCGCTCACTTCGTGAAGACCTATTATTGCGAACCCGGTTTTGAAACGGTGGTGGCGGGATGTCCTGTTCCCATCGTCATCGCCGGTGGCAAGAAGCTGCCGGAGGCCGAGGCTTTGGCCATGGCGTACAAGGCTGTGGATCAGGGCGCCCTGGGCGTGGACATGGGTCGAAATATCTTCGGTGCTGAAGATCCTGTGGCCATGGCGCAAGCGGTCGGTGCCGTGGTTCATAAGCTCGAATCACCGGAACAGGCTTTTGTCCTGTATAATGATCTGAAGAATAAAAATACTGCATGACAAGCGATCATCATAACAGATAGAAAGGGAGAAACAGGATGATTAGAAGACGCGATTTTATCGTCAGTGCAACGGCGGCAACCCTCGCCGGATTCACCATGAAAGGAAAAGTTATGGCCGAAACAAAGAACAGTCCCAAGATCAAGAAATATCCCAATGAATACTTTTACAAAGCCGATGGTACTTTCGATGAGGCGAAGGCGAAGCAGGCCTATTACGAGATGTTTGAGGCCTTCGGGTATCCCATCGTGCCTCGTCTGCGCAGTGAAGAATTCTGGGCTGTTGATTTCGGACTGGGTAATTTCGCCGAAGTGGGCATGGGCGGTATCTTCTGGGTGAACAACGAAAAAGACAACTATTTCGGCCATGATATTTATCTGCTGCCCGGTCAGATGATTCCGGAGCACCGTCATGTGAAGACGGATTTTTCGCCCAAGATGGAAGGCTGGCAGACCCGTCACGGCTGGGTTTATATCTACGGGGAAGGCGATCCTACGCCCGGCGTGGAAAACAGAATCCCGCCTTCTCACCGTGAAATTGCCAATGCCCGCGCAGAGAAAAAGCTGATGCCCGGTGAAGTGGGCGAACTCGGCGGACCGGAAGAGTGGCATTGGATGTATGCTCCCGAAGGTGCCATTGTCACCGAATATGCCACTTACCATGACGGCAGTGGTTTGCGCTTTTCCCATCCCGACGTGGTCTTTTGATTTTTCAGCGATTTTTTTTTCGGCTCCCTTCTTTTTGAGGAGGGAGCCTTTTTTTTGGGGGCGGGGAGTATGTCTTGGGGCAAAGAAGTGACTTGAAGGAATCAGATGTCTCAGGGGAATCGGTCGGATCGGTCGGATCGGACGGATGTGGGAGGGGCAATAATCCGGGACGGGACATTATCAGAAACCAGTGAGCCAAGTGGACATGTGAAATTATAGATCTTTTTTATGCCGCATTGTATTTTTC
>JAAYJV010000116.1 GCA_012522755.1 Candidatus Hydrogenedens sp. | reverse complement strand
GTCTTTGTTATCCCGTCAAATGCATACATAAGTCATGGTCTTTTCCCGGGTGTCCTGCCAATGTGGAAATTGGCGTTCCCAGGCAGCGCGACCCAAGGTCTTTAATTTATCAGTGTTAATCAGTGTTCATCTGAGGTTCTAAGGAAGGTCGTGTCAGTGTCATCTCTTCGGATAAGATGTATTTTTCCCTGTGTGACCTGATTGACCTGGTTCAATTAGAAAAGTTCATTGGGTTGCGGCTATGCTGCGCCGTGATTTCCGTGGTGAAAGAAGAAAAGATCATCTGGTTGTCGCTATGCGGCGTCATGTCTTTCGTGACTTCGTGGTTAAAAAAAACTTCCCCCATGAACCCCTTCCAGCCCTCAGTCGAGAAAATAAATCTTGGCATACCCTCCCTCATTGGTGTATTGTATAAAGGAACGTCATTATCTTAAAACTCCTCTGATACAGATATTTCAAGAAAGGATACCTCCGATGAAAAAAGACCTGGACTGGAAATTGACCCGGCGTGAGGCTTTCGCCGCCTTCGGCCTTCTGGCTGCTTCCATGAAGATGACCGGTGCCCGTGCTCAGGAGTCTGACACTTTCAAAGGCATTGCTCTTCAGATGTATACCCTGCGCGAGCCCGCCAAGAAAGATCTTCCGGGAACCCTGAAAAAAGTACGGGACATGGGTTGGGAATACGTGCAGTGGAGCGGTATGCCTGATCTTCCTGCTGATGAAATCCGTAAAGCTCTGGACGATGCCGATTTGAAAGCCATCGCTTCACATTGCGGCCTTCAAGGTTTTGAAGATGATTTTGAAAAAGAAGTGGCTTTCTGGAAAACGGTGGGTAATGCCGATGTGGCTCCCGGGGGGATGATGTCTGATTGCCGCAAAGACCTGGAAGCCTGGTTGCGCGGTGCAGCCCGTCTGGATGCCGTTGCATCACGCCTCAAAGAAGTGGGGATGCGCCTTTCCTATCACAACCACGATTGGGAATTTGAGACCTTTGACGGAGATGAACGCGCCAAGATCGATATTCTCATGGACGTTACCACAGACTTATGTGCCGAACTCGATCTGGCCTGGGTTTTTCTGGGCGGAGCGGATCCGGCCGCATATATAAAGAAATTCAAAAACCGCTGCCCCATGATTCACGCCAAAGACTGTCTGGAAAAACGTCTCCTCGGACGGCGTGCACAGTTCATGCCCCTCGGTCAGGGTGTTCTCGACTGGGACGCCATTTTCGAAGCCGGTAAAGAAGCCGGTGTGGAATGGTATATTTACGAGCAGGACAATGCCGATAAAGATATCTTTGAATGTGCTCAGGAAAGCTTCGACTTTTTGAAGACAAGCTTTTCTCTCTAAAAAATGAGGTGGACCACAGCTTCCTGTGCGCCTCACGTACCCTGATACGAACAAGAAAACAGCCCCGACGCTTTCCATGTGTTCGGGGCTGTATCTTTGTCTCGTCTTCGGATTTGTCAGGATCAGAAGCTGTACAGCGGAATCTTGAGCAGCTCGCCGTCTTTCAATGCGCTCTGATGGGCCACAATACCCGATACGGTCATATTGAGTGCTTCTGCAATATGCACGTGAGGCGTCCGTTCTTCCAATAAGGCCGTGATGAACTCTTCACAGAGATAACCGTGAGAACCGCCATGACCTCCCGCTTCCATCCCGGGCGGCAGGGGCGGCTTTTCCAGAGAAATGGCGGAGATATCTTCCAGCCCCTCATAGGTCATGCCCGTCATGCTTCCTTTTTCGCCGCGCACACGGCCCACTTCCCCTTCCAGTCCGGGTGTATCCCAGCTCACAGCCATACGTGCCGAGCCGCCTTCACTGGTCCGGAAGAGTGCAATTTCCGTTGCGAAGGGATTCTGATAGCGATTGTTTTCAGGCTGAAAATGTTCCAGACGGCTGGGCATGCCCATACAGGACACTTCCGTGAAGCCGCCGCCTGTCACGCAGGTGTGATACCCATTGGAATGGGTGGGATACCACTGAGGCGGCAGGCCCACGCGCCAGCCTCTGAAAGAATCTATGGGTGTTTGCGAGAAATGATAATATTCGCCTTCGGAATAAAGCATCTTGCCGAAGGCCCCCGCATTGTAGAGTGTGCGCATGGCATAGGCATCATTACGATAAGCCGTGGTCTCGAACATCATGTAGGTCATGCCTGTCGCTTTTACAGCTTCATACAACTGATCCGCTTCTTCCAGAGAACCGAAAACAGCTGGCACAGCACAGGCCACGTGCTTGCCATGTCGCATGGCGGTGATACTGTGCCAGGCATGGGCAGGCGCATCGGTGGCGATGAAGACCGCTTCAATACTGTCGTCCTTCACCAGTTCTTCCAGAGAAGGATAGGTTTTTTCACAGCGACATACCTTTGCCAGAGCAGCGCAACGATCGGGCAACAAATCACTGACAGCCACGATTTCCACATTGGGATGATCCTGGAACCCGAAGCCGGCACCAAAACGACAGACCCCATAACCGATGATACCCACGCGAATCTTCCGATCTGAGACGGGTTTCCACGCACCAGCCTGGAGCGTACTGTCCGTTTCGTCAAAACCCTGAATGCTCTCTTCAGCGGCTCCATAAGAGAGGCTCAAGCCGGCTGCACCGGCCACGGCCAGAGAAGACCGTAAAAAGTTCCGGCGTGACAAAGCTGATTTTTTCATACTCATTTCGCTGTCTCCTTGTTGCATGGTTGAGCGCTTGATCAAACTTCTATACAGAAGGATAACAGAAGAGGGCATTCAATGTGAATCAGAGCAATTTTCAGCTCAATTTATTCTCAAAAAGGGAGAGACATCTATATCTTGTAATGACTCATGATGCAGGTTATCCACAGACTTTCCACAGGAAAAATAACATAGTCTCTCAGAATTACCAGAATCAGAAAGAAAGAAAAGCATTTCGATGGGATTTATATACTGTGTAATATCAGCAAGTTAGAATCCTTGAATCTCACGCTCCTCGGGATTCCGGGGAAGGAACTCCGTTTCTGTATTCACTTGGATGGGTATAAAGAACAAGTTATCCACAAAGGAAAAGGCTCTTTGTGGATTGTTCATCCCCAATATATTGGGGTACCTGAAATTATATTCAGTTTTCGGAAAGATGGGCATCCTTTCCCTGAAGGATGGAAACATTCATTTGGAGTCTTTCTCCCCTTCTGTGGCTTTGACATGGGCCAACAAAAACAGTATGATTACTCTTTGAATGGGAGCGGGATTAAATCGACTGAAAATCAGGAGTTCAGAATCATTATGGGTATGTACACCATCCATGATTTGATTTCTCTTTTGTGCTGTGGCGCCCACCTGACCCGTGAACAGAGTGCTGAGGCCATGGATAAACTCATGTCCGGCGAGACGACACCGGCCCAGGCTGCTGCTCTGTTGATCGGACTGCGCATGAAAGGAGAAACGGCGGAAGAAATCACCGGATTTGCTCAGGTGATGCGTCAATTCGCCACGCCGGTCCATACGAAGCGTGCTCCGCTGGTGGATACCTGCGGCACCGGCGGTGACGGAATCGGCACCTTCAACATTTCCACCACGGCCGCCATTGTCGTGGCCGGTGCGGGCGTTGCCGTGGCCAAGCATGGAAACCGTGCGGCCTCCAGTCGCTGCGGCAGTGCGGACGTTCTGGAATGCCTGGGCGTGAATATTGAGTTGGATGCGGATCAGGTTGGCAAATGTATCGACAAAACAGGTATAGGCTTTCTCTTTGCCAAACAGCTTCATCTTGCGGCTCGCCACATCGCTCCTGTTCGCGGCGAACTGAAAATACGTACCATCTTCAATATACTCGGCCCTTTGACCAATCCGGCCAATGCGGACCGTCAGGTGGTGGGCGTATTCAACAGCCAGCTTGCCCCGACCATGGCCCGTGCCTTACTATCACTGGGTACCCGTCATGCTTTCGTTGTAGCGGGCCGTGATGGCTTGGACGAGCTGACCCTGAGCGGTCCCAGCTATGTATGCGAAGCCCGGGACGATGATATCCGGGAGTATTTTTTGAACCCGGAAGAAGTCGGCATTCCCCTTTCGGCCATGGCGGAGATTCTCGGTGGTGATGCTCAGACCAACGCCGAGATCACAAAGAATGTTCTGGAAGGCATGGATGGTCCCTGCCGGAATGTGGTTCTGTTGAATGCGGCCCCGGCCCTTGTTGCCGGTGGTCTTGTGGATAGTTTGCAGGAAGGGATTGAGCGTGCGCGCTATGCCATTGACAGTGGCGCCGCGCTGGAAAAACTCAATGCCCTCATAGCTTATACCAATCAGAAGGATGATTGAGAATGGATACTCACTCCACGCTGGACACGGGTGGGCACGCTCACCCTGAGAAGGAACAGCAATCTGTCATGAACGACTCCTTTCCTCCGGAGAATGCTCCCTTGTCTGAAGCGGCTTCCGCTCTTTTCATTGGCGATTTCAATGTGGGAAAATCTTCGGTGCTCAACGCACTCATACGCCGCAATCTGCTTTTCACCAGTCGTGAAGAGAGTCGCACCCCACCTGTATTTCTTGCCCGGACCGGTGATGATGTCATTACCTACAGTGGATATAATCCAGCTGAAAAGGACTTTGTAAATCAGTCTCATTCCCAGTTTTTGAGCATGCGTCGCCATGGCCGGACGGAATGCCCTTTCACAGCCATGTCCGCTCTGATTCCACGCTTTCCCTTCACAGGGCTCATGCTCGTGGATACACCGGGAACCTCCACTGAAATACAGGAACAGTGTCTGTTGCCCCGGGATGCGGCTCTGGAAAGATCACTGGTGGTTCTGGTTACAACAGTGGAATACTGGGCGGCCCGCCATACACTGGCCCTGATTACGGAATATACGGAACGCTTTGCCGGACGTTTTGTGGTCGTAGCGAATATGGCCGATCAATTGAACCATAAGGAAATCCTGCGTATCCGGGACAAAGCATCAAAGCGTATTGAATCTCTCAGCCAGTCGGCGGCACCACCCTTCTATATTGTCTCGGCCAAGTTGGAGCATGGCCGGCCTGATCCGGAAGATGAATATCGGCGACGGGTAAAATCAGAGGTTCGTGATCTCTGTGATGCCGGATTCGATGCACTCCGTGTGGCGCTCTATGAATTCGAAGCAGCCTGTCAGACCCCGGAAGCTGCTTGCCCTCTCAACGGTTTTATTCATCCTTTGCTCAGCGCCCTTACCTCACTCAACCAGCAGGAGATAGAGGCATGATGACCAATTCTCAAGAACAGAATCGGGTGTGGCTTCTGGACACCCTGGAATATCTGGAAAACTTCGCACAGCGCGATGAAGATTATCCCGGTGAGCGCGGCTATGAAAGCAAGGCCATAGCCTATCAGCATGCAGTTGTACGTGATGGCCGATACCGTGTTGTTTTTCTGGGCGCATTCAATGTGGGCAAATCCACAGCTCTCAATGCTTTTCTCGGCGGTGCTTATCTGCCCATGGATATCGAAGAATGCACTTCCCGCCTGACTTTCATCGAACGGGGTGACAGTCTGAAAATCCTCCTTTCTCTGGACACGGCCGCATCACGCCATGAAATTGAAGCTCTGGAACGTGCTTTGGCCTCCTTGCCTGTGACAGTGGAGAGCAACGATAATCCTCTGGAGATCTCCATTCTGTGTCAGGATGAGAATCCTGATTCCATGCGGCGCTCTCTGGAACCACTCATCACCGTTCTTGCCGACGAGGCCTATCCTCATCTGGCATCGCTGAGGGAAAAAACCGAGTCGCTCACCCTTTGCCTTCCCGAAGAGGCCCTCAAAGATGATCTGGTATTTATCGATACACCCGGTGTTCATTCCATTTCGGAAACACGCCAGAAAATCACCTACGATATCATTGAACATTGCCATCTTGTCATCGCTTTTATCGACAGTGCCTTCGTCGGCAATATCCATGATCTGAACTTCATCAAAAGAATCATTACCTGCCGTGACAGACGTGTCTTTTTTGTCCTCAACAAAGCGGACAAGCTGGACAATGATGAAATTGATCCCCGCGCCACTTTCGGACCGGCCGGCCAGCTTGTCGAAACCTTCCGGCGCAATGATATCCCCGACCATTCTGACATCTTCTTTTTGTCGGGCTACCGTGCACTGAGTGCTCTGGAATTGGATCAGAAACGCCTCTCTCTGGAAGAAGCTCTGGACGACAATAAACTCATGCTGCCCACAGCGGTTTGGGAGCGTCTGGATCAGAGCGAAAACCCTGAAGAAGATCTTTCCGCCTTTCTCATGGGTCAGAGCCGCTTTCCCCTCCTGAAGGAACGGCTCATGGATTATCTCGTCAATGAGAACAAATCCAATGCAGTCTTCACCCGGGCCGCCCGATTCATCCATGAACGAGCCAGTGATTATCTCATCAGCATCACCAATCTTCTGGCTCTGGCACGCAATCCCGAAAAGTTCAATGAGCTCAAGGAAAACCGGGATCTTCTCAACATTCAGATGGATACGATCCGCAGCGAAGTGGATACGATTCTGGAGCGTTACGCCATTCAGTTTCATGGCGGCCAGCAGGATGAAGTCTTCGGCCCCGGTTACGCTTCGCATCTGCGTTCACAGTTGTCCGAGGGACTCATAGACTCCGAAATCATTCAACCCATGCTCGACTGGCTTCGAAAGAAAGGTCAGTTGAAGATGATCCGTCAGGGGAATTTCCTCCCTCTGGCTGCGCAGTTGGAGCATGAGATCGACATCTATGTGACGGGCGTGGTGAAGAAACTGCGGTCGGTCATAGAGAACAATGAAAAGAGAACGTCTGAAGAAGTGTCCCGTCAGATCAGTCGGGCCCGTGAGTTGCGTGCGGCTCTGAGCGAACCCGAGAGACTCGTGAAAGCGGCCTGGGATGCGGCGCAGTCGGAAGAACAGAAAACCTTCGGTGCTGACGGGTCTGAACTCACGGGCTTTTCCGGCGGCTCCGTGGCATCCATCATGCCCGCTCTGGGGAATGCCATAGGCGTCGGACTGGGTGGCTTTGTAGGCACTTTGAGAGGCTGGATCGCCCGCTTCGCCTGGAGTGAAGAACGGTGGATCAAAAAAATGACCCCTGTCCTGCAACAGCAGACCCGCCAGCTTCTGATAGGTGAAGAAGCCGATGAGAAAGAAAATGCTGAGAGCGAAGAAACCACTTCTCCCTCAGTCCAGACACTCCTGCTCGACTATTCCAACCGCCGCGGTATCGCTTTTGAAGAAGCCATCCGCCAGGAACTGGAGCACGTCATGGAAACAGTACAGCGGGAATGCGATGCTCTCCTCTCCAGGGAAATGGAGATCCGCCGCAAGCAGGAATCCGTCATAGAACGCCTCAAACCCAAGGAATCAAAACTGCAGGGAATCAAGGAGCGTGCCGAAAGCATGTTGGACGAAGATCTGGTTGCCGGTTCCTGAAATAAAGTGAATAATTTGCTTCCCCCTTTCGTCTGATACGATGAAAACGAGGCCTTTATTTTCAATGAAGGAAAGACCCGGAAACCGTAACGCAGTTTTGCAAGTCAATGGTTGTGAGTCTTTTTCATCCGACCTGTGAGAGAAGGTGCTGGAGTTGAAAACAGGTCAAGAAAGAGTTGACAGCAATTGGTACATAGGTGAGTTAAGTATTTGAATTATGGTATAATTGCGGCAATCAGGGGCTTTTCAGCCTGACCTGACTGTTCTTGCGAACGCCTGATTCAACCCCCCTAACTTTTAA
Organism: Candidatus Hydrogenedens sp.; assembly: GCA_012522755.1. GTDB lineage: Bacteria > Hydrogenedentota > Hydrogenedentia > Hydrogenedentales > CAITNO01 > JAAYJV01. Next base: position 5,476 of record JAAYJV010000116.1, on the reverse strand, counting down.
AAAGGAGTGTCGTATGATTAAGAAGAGTATGTTGTGGTCAGCCGTCCTGTTGGCCGGATTCGTTTGTCTGGGATGGGCCATTGTCCCCGCTGTTGCCGAAGAAGTTGCTATTGAAATCGAACTTCCCGAGCCTTTTTTCGGTGGAACACCCATTGACTACTGGTCCCCCAATCTGGAGCCCGAAGATTTCAAAGACCGTCCCCCTTTCATGGCTCCCGGAGGCACCAGACTGGTTTCCAAAGATAAAAATGTTGAAAGCAGCGAAGTTCCCCTGCATGGCCAGCTGAAACAGATTACTGACGGCGATAAAGACTACGCCCGTTCCAGTACAGTTGAACTTCCCGGCGATCTGCAGTGGGTCCAGATTGATCTGGAAGAAGAATATGAAATTTATGCCATCGTCGTATGGCACTTCCACGAAGGCAAACGCGTCTATTTTGACATTGTTGTGCAAGTCTCCAATGATGCGGAATTCGGTGATGACGTGACTCTTGTCTACAACAATGATCACGACAACTCTTCCGGTCTTGGTGCGGGCGAAGACAAAGAATATCAGGAAAGCTATCAGGGCCGTCTCATGGACGCCAAAGGCGTTTCCGGTCGTTATGTCCGCCTGTACAGCAGCGGCAATACAGCCGACGACTTCAACCACTATGTGGAAGTGGAAGTCTACGGCAAATAATTTTCTCTCCTGTTGATTTTTCAGCCCTCATTGCTTTTCCGGCCATGAGGGCTTTTTTTATGAAAGCTGCAGGCGGTACAATGGATCTGATGAAAGTGAAGAGAGATACAACAGGAGAAAAAGAATGAAAAACTATTATCACCCCTTCCTGCTCCTGAGCCTGAGTTTTGCTGCTCTTTGTTTCATGACTCCCCGGGCTGTGGCTGCATTGACTTTCGAACCGGAGATGCTTTTCTTTGAAGATCAGGGAGAATCCATAACCCTGCAATTTTTTGAAGGCAATACCCCCGTTCCCGCCCCGGTCGTGAAAGACTGGAAATTGTATACCAACTCCTCTTCTTATCGCCATATGATTCAGGTGGAAAAGAAAGAGGAGCATTTGCTGATCACCACTACAAGTACGGCCGAAGATGGCAGTTATCTGCTGGTTCTGGAGAGCGACGCCGGAAGCTTCCGCAGCCACGTCCGGATCACCCTCTCCCCCACAGCACTGGATCTTCTCCCGCCGCCTGTAGTGCTGAAAAGTGTGGAGAATCACAGCTTGATCTTCGAGTTGGATCCTTTTTATCTGAAAGGGAGCCGCCTGAATATTGCTATGGGTACCGCTCCGGGAAACAGCGCAGCCTGGTGGGTGAATGGCGTGTTGTCCTCAACAACCAGCCGTCTTCTCGTCACTCTGGACAAGCCCGGCCCTCTGCATATCGTTTACGAGGAACATAAAGGCGTGGAACTCACTGAACGGGTGGAAGCGCTTTCCGAAGTATTGCCTCGGAGCGATGACACAATACCCTTCCAAACGAAAGTTCATACGAAAAACAGTTTCCAGGCACCTCAGGGTTATGATCGCCATGAATGGTTCATTGATGATCAGCTCGTATCGGAATTGAGCCGTCTGGAATATACCTTTCTGAAGGAGGGCCATTACCGGGTGAGGGTTGAAGCTTCTCATCCCGCCGACAGCTCTCTCCCCTCTCCGCGCAAAGTGATTTATGACGTTCAGGTTACCCGCTGAGCCTGGTTTTCTTGCAGAAAAAGGGCTATGCCGACTTGCGCCGACATAGCCCTTGACGATTTGCAAGCTTATCCTTCCCGCTGATTATTCAGGGAGTGGTTTGCCTTTTGTTTCAGGGGCAATATACACGATGGCCAGCCCCAGAATGAAGAAGGAGGATAGAAGAAGAGCGGCTTTTTGTATCCCGACGCCGGCTGCGATCATACCGAAGAAAGCGGGGAAAGCAGCGGAGAGGTAACGGGCCACATTGTAACAGAAACCTGTTCCTGTTGCGCGTAAACGGGTGGGGAACAGTTCGGGGAAATAGACAGCGAAGCCACCCAGGAAGAAAAGCAGCACGAAGCCCATGGAGAAGAAGAAAGCCAGGGCGAGCATAAAGCTTGTGGTGAAAACGAAGGTGGCCGGAATGACAATTGAGCAGCCTATGAGGGCAATAGCAAAAGCAGGACGACGACCGAAGCGGTTGGCTACAGCAGCAAAACAGAGGGCACCAAAGAAGCCGCCCAGATTCTGCGCCATTCCTGCCAGACTCACGTAGCGTTCACGAAGCACAGGGGAAAGACCTTCATCCAGAATGCTGCGGAGCAATTCAGGGGTCCAGGTGCTGATGCCCCAGAAGCCGATGACGCCGATGGTGGCGAGACCTACGCCAACGAGGGTACTTTTTCGCACGCCTCTTTCTGTAAAGAGAGAGAGAAGCTGGTTTCTTTGTTTCACTCCCGCCGCTCTCAGGCGTTTGGCTTCTGCATTGGCCGCTACCCATTTGTCCGGTTCTTTCACGAACAAAATGATGACAAAGACCAGAAGTCCCGGCAGGATGCCAATAGCAAAGACCCATCGCCACGCCTGTTCAGGAGGTAGAATAGACGCCATACCCAGATTGACTCCGGCGGCGGCTATATTGCCGAAGGCTGAAGCCGCCTGTACAATTCCCAAGGCTATAGCACGTGAGTGGTCGGGAAAGGTTTCTGCTACCAATGCGGCACCAGCGGCAAATTCGCCACCTACACCGAGGCCCATGAGAAAGCGAAGAACAGCAAATTGCTGCCAGTTTTGGGCGAGACCACTCAGACCTGTGAAGCCGGCGTACATGAGAATGGTAATGGCCATGGTACGTGTACGGCCCAGTCTGTCACCGATAATACCGAAAATAAGACCGCCTGTCGCCCAGCCCACGAGCATGCAGGACTGAACCCAACCGGCGTATTTCAAGACTTCCTCCTGGGGAACGCCGGAACCTCCCAGAAGATCGCGAATGGCATGCTCTTTAACAAAGACAAAGAGCCATTGATCCATGGTGTCGAAGGCCCAGCCCATACAGGCCACAGCCAGAACAAGATAATGGTATCCTGTGAGCCCTGAAGTGAAGCCTCGGCGTTGCAGGCCCGGTTGTGTAGCAGTCATATGCACGCTCCTTTCATGGTCTATTGTACTTAAACCAACTGTTGAGACAGGTCAATCATATAATAAAGCCGTTATTCCGAGGTAGTATCAGAGTAATTTTTTTTGAAACTTTTTAAACCGGCCAGAAGAAGACCCGCTGTTGACAGAACAAAAACAGTGATTACCAGCGTCAGAGAAAGGAGACTGCTCCAGTTGTCGAGCCAGTCATAAAGCCAGATCCAGAAAACAGTTGCCAGTATATTGCCCAGTGTGACTGCTGTCATGACCACGGATGCGGGCAGCCCGATAATAAACCCGACCAGGGTTCCCACCAGAGGGCCTGTGCTCCATAAAGGACAGGCGACAAAAAGAGTCAGCCCTATGGATCCATAAGGAGCCACTGTGGATTTATAGCCCACAGCAACTTCATGGATGGACTTCAGGTAACCGCCTATATACTTCAGTTGGGTAATATGTTTGAAGCCCCGGGCAAAGAGTGGGTATAGATAAATAATGAATATAATATCAACGAAGACGATCTGATAGAAGATAAAGGAGAGGCTGAAACCCATCTTCGCACAGGCACCCACAGCTGCAGCCCGGCCCAGAGTGAGAGATAGAAAAATAATGCGCCAGGCCTGATCGTAGGGCTTGCCAAGAATCAGATAACTCGCCGCATAGATTACAAGAAGCAAAACCACAAGACAGTGACTCAGGCGAACAAGATTGCGCAGGATCGTTGGTGATGGCCCTGTGTGAGCAGGGGTGGATATTTCTTCATTCATAGTATTCAGCCGGTTACTTCGAAAGACATAAGCAGATCATCGGTATATTCAGTCGTGAAAGTACAGTTGTACCACAAAGCTACGGAAGTTAACAAAAGACAGGTTGGTACGCCGCTATGCAATGAAGGGTATTCATTCTCTTTACACACCCCGCCGACCTCCGGAAATCTTGAAAAGAAAAGCATCAAAACTGTTCCCGGCCAGATTGCCCAGGCGGATAGTGCGCAGCGTCAGACCGATGGCGGCCGCCGTTTCTTCTCCATAAATCGATGTAAGTTCTTTCTCCTGATCTTCGTCAGCTGATCCTCCCTTCTGCGCCCACTGTTCCGCATAAAGAATGGCCGGCAACTGCTCGTCAGGACAGTTCTCATATTCTCCGGACAGAAAGGCCTGAATTTCATTTTCTTGAAGACCTTCTTCCAGTGCCAGTTTTTTGTGAAAGCGAATGCAGTGGCGGCAATCATTGACCCGTGTCACAGCCAACATGAGGCGCTCACGAAAGTCGGGGCTGAGCATCTGTCCTTTCATTAATTTGCGGATCCGCCTGAAGTGCCGGAGAAAAAAAGAAATGTCTTTCAGAAAATCTCCGATACCCGAATAACATCGTTTACGAAAGGTGTTCATCTGATTGCTTTCCAAAAATATGGGACTCGTCCGGCATACCCCGGCCCGACGCAGTATCGCCTATTGTAACATATCAGAGGACTCCAAACTGTAAGAGCATAAATTGTTTATTGGGATCAGATAATGTCGGAGAACACCGGGCGGAGTGGACATGTAACACTATTGATTTTTCCAAGCCCTCCGGCATTGTTTTCGGGCTGGTACCCGTCATTTTCCATTATTTTTGCGAAGAAGTTTGTGTTGTTATCGATCTGAGCCCTTTATTTTTAATATGTGATGCAACCACAGATTCGACAAACTGTATTCTGACAAAATGCCTTGGGAAACCGTGAAAGACCTTGAAAGTCACTCCTGGGAACGCCAATTTCCACATTGGCAAACAGCGTATGATGACCCGGAGAAGTTATAAATCTGATCGCGGCATGATATCTCTTTTCTGATGAGCTCTTTCTTTATACACCCAGGTCTTTACGTCGCGCCAAGGTTCTACATCGTCTCTCTGTCTTTGCCGCTATGTGTGCCAATGGGGACATTGGCGCTCCCACGTCATACAACTTCACGCCGGAAAGTACTTGAGGTTAAAGCATCATCCACAGAATTACACAACATATAATTCTGTTTCTTGAAAAAACAAAAAGGCTGAAAAACCGGTATGACGGCGTGGGGTATGTCTTGGGGCAAATAAGAACTTGAAGAGATCAGACTTCTCCGGGGAGTCGGACGGATCGGTCGGATCGGACGGATGTGGGAGGGGCGTAGGTATGTCTTGAGATACAAAAGAGACTCCGGAGAAATATAAGCTTTTTTCGGCTCATCCGGTTTTTGCGTACTTGAATTAAGGGTTGTGGACATGATGGTATATTCTCCGCAATGTTTCATCAGCAAAAAAAGGAGAATATTCATGTCCACGCATCTATTGTATCATGCTTTTTGTATCCGAGGTTATACGGTTGTGAAAGAGATCTTTGAAAACAGCCATGTAATTTTTGT
>JAAYJV010000115.1 GCA_012522755.1 Candidatus Hydrogenedens sp. | reverse complement strand
CTTTGAGAGTCACTCCTGGGAACGCCAATTTCAACATTGGCAGACAGCGTATGATGATCTGGAGAAGTTATAGGCCTGATTTCGGCATGATATCTCTCTTTTCTCAAACAAATCCATTGCTCAGAAAACTTTCCGGCAGAGGATGTGCAAATCGTGGGAGCGCCAATGTCCCCATTGGCAGACAGCGTATGAAGAAATTGACATTTTGTAAACAGTGATGCGGTGACAGATCTTTTGCCAACCAAGAATAAAATAAAAGCCTTTGTAAACTCTGAGTCTTTGTTCTCCCGTCAAATGCATATATAAGTCCTGGTCTTTTCCCGGGTGTCCTGCCAATGTGGAAATTGGCGTTCCCAGGCTGCGCGACCCAAGGTCTTTAATTTATCAGTGTTAATCAGTGTTCATCTGTGGTTCCAAGGAAGGTCGTGTCAGTGTCATCTCTTCGGTTAAGATGTGTTTTTCCGTGTGTTCCGTGATTTCCGTGGTGAAAAAAGAAAAGATCAATTGGCTGCAGCGCTATTACTTTGCTCTGCTACCGCCTGGAAGAGGGAGCGTTGCGATCCAGAAGATCCACATCGGAAGCGTCTTCAAAGAGATATACGGAAAAATCAGACAGCAAATCGGCTACGGGAATTGTCTGGCCCTGATGGAGCGTAAAAGGATTGTTTTCGTTGATGAAGTACACCTGATAGTTGCCCTGGCCCACTTTGGCGGAAGAATGTTTACCCGGGCCCAGCCGCATTTCCAGACCGCCCTCATCAGAAATCAGAGCCACCTTCAGATTCGAATCCGTAGTGTTGTGAATGCGGATTTCATACACTCCTTCGCGAAGACGTCGCTTGAAGTCCGGGAGTTTCACTTTGGGTTGATAAGAGCGCTCGGAAGCCTGCTGGCCGCCTGCAGATTCCCGGGCCCGTTGACGGCGGGTGGATCCGGAAACGCTTACCCGGGAGCTTCTGGTCTGAACAGGGGCGGCCTCGGCAACCTGGACAGCCGTCTCTTCTGCAACGGCTGTATCCTCGGCATAAATATCTCCCGTCACATAGTCTTCCTCCAGGGGTTGCTCTTTTTCTTCTTCGGCAACAACACTTTCCGTCGGACTCTTCGTTTCTTCCTTTTTATCCAGGCCCTCTTTTTCAGGTTCCAGAATAAGGCCGGATTTGCGTTTCAGCACCTGGTTTTCAAAACGACCCGTTATGCTGGAGCCCCGCTCATCAGTCCATTTGTAAATTTTAACTCTTCCGGCTGTGCTGGTCAGGGGCTGTGCATCCATCCCGATGATAGCCAGCACCTCATCATAAGTCATGCCGGGCTGCACATTTTCGTACAATTCCTTGTCAAAAGAAAAAGTGTCCTTATCGTGCAGACTCCGGTGTTCCTCGGCATTCTGGATAGCTGTTTTTCTTACAAGAACTCCATTCTCAAAGCGCCCCATGAAACTCATGCCTGAATAGCTCCAGCGGTAGACAACATTCTCTTCGTCCGTTCCGGCGATAACCACACCGGGATCACCGAGAATGTCACGTATGTCCTCATAACTCATGCCGGCCTGGATATCCTGAGCTGTCTGAACATTCAATTCCAAGGGCTCGGGCGGTATCTCTTCCTGTACCGGAGGAGAGGCCATGGCACCGGGAGCCCGAGGGGACTGACTCCGTGAGGCACGGGGGGAGACAGGCGTCTGATTCCGTGAGGAGCGGGGGGAGGCGGGAGTCTGTGTGGCCACTTCTCCGCCCTTGTTTCCTGTTCCCAGACAGCTTCCGCAACCGCTCAGCATGGCTGTAAAGACGAGGGTCAGGCTGGCGGCGACGCAAAAGATAAAAAGGCGCGGGGAAGAAAGTTTATCCATGGTGGATGTCCTTACTGTCTGAATGAAAATCACGGCTCCGGAGTTTATGAATCATCCCTGTCCGGATGCTGTTTTCTCTGGAAGAACACAGGCCGGCTCCGGCTGGAGAAATTGACTTGTCAATCCTTATTATGACATACTACACCCAATAAACTAAGATATTTAAGGTCTTGAAAGCAAGAAGTTGCGCAGGGGGAGTATCAACCAGCCGCCCTTCACTGTCTCAGCACAGTAGTAATATAAGATAAGTCTATGGTAACACCACTGTAAAACACATCAGAAGCGACGTGAAAAAAAGTGGTTTAAGAATGAAGACCCCGGTTGAGTATAGCCGGGTGCTGGTATGTTTTGACAACCTGTATTAACGAAAGGAACATCAAGTCATGGCAACTAAGATTGGTATCAATGGATTCGGGCGTATCGGCCGCAATGTATTCAAACTGCTCTTTGAAGATCCCGCATTTGAAGTCGTGGCAATCAACGATCTGACCAGTGCCAAGACCCTGGCGCATCTGCTCAAATATGACAGTGTCCACGGTGTCTACGGCAAAGATGTCAGTGCAAAAGACGATGCCATCGTTGTGGACGGCAAAGAAATCAAAGTTATGGCTATCCGCAATCCCGCAGAACTGCCCTGGGGCGAACTGGGTGTGGAACTGGTTCTGGAATCCACAGGTATTTTCCGCAGCAAAGAACAGTGCAACATGCACATTCAGGCTGGTGCGAAAAAAGTACTGCTGAGCGTTCCTCCCAAGGATGCCATTGACGCCGTTATCGTTTTCGGTGTGAACAGTGACTCTCTCAAAGATACGGACTGCATCGTATCCAATGCCAGCTGCACAACCAACTGCCTGGCTCCTGTGGCCAAAGTCCTCCAGGAGAAATTCGGTATCAAACGCGGTCTCATGACCACCATCCATGCCTACACCAATGACCAGGCTGTTCTGGATCTTCCCCACAGCGACCTGCGTCGTGCCCGCGCTGCTGCTCATTCCATCATCCCCACCTCCACCGGCGCCGCCCGTGCAGTCGGTCAGGTTCTTCCCGAACTCAACGGCAAGCTTGATGGTATGGCCATGCGTGTTCCCGTGATCAACGGCAGTGTCGTTGACCTGGTGGCTGAACTCGAAAAACCCGCCACGAAAGAAGAAATCAATGCCGCTATCAAGGAAGCCGCTGATGGCCCCCTTAAAGGCGTGCTTGAGTATACGGAAGATCCCATCGTGTCCTGCGACATTATCGGTAATTCCCACTCCTCCATCTTCGACGCCCTGTCAACAACAGCCATGGACGGAAACTTTGTCAAGGTTATTTCCTGGTACGACAACGAATGGGGTTATTCCAACCGTTGCCTGGACCTCTTCAAAATGATGGCGTCCTAAGCTGATTTTCTCGTTCTTTTCTATCGAGGCCGCGCTGCATTCGCGGCCTCGATTCTTAACAAAAAGCACTGGAAAGCGATACAATCATGAACAAACTCAGAATTGATGAAGTCGATCATGCCGGAAAAACGGTCCTGATGCGTGTGGACTTTAATGTGCCTCAAAATGCGGATGGCACCGTTCGAAATGACATGCGTATCCGCGCAGCCCTCAAAAGTATTCAATACATTCGCGAGCAGGGGGGTAAACTGGTGCTGATGTCCCATCTGGGCCGTCCGGGCGATGCCGACAAAGCGGAAACAGCCGAAGAAAAGGCTGAGATTCTTCGCAAAAATGAACTGCTCAAAATGGATCCCGTAGCCGACAAATTGTCAGAGCTGCTGGGTGCCCCCGTTAAAAAGCTCGATGCCTGTGTGGGCCCCGAAGTGGAAGCGGCCATTGCAGCCATGAATCCCGGCGAAGTGGTTCTGCTGGAAAACACACGCTTTTACGGGAAAAAAGAAACGAAAAATGATCCTGAATTTGCCGCACAACTGGCGAAGCTGGGCGATCTCTATGTCTCCGACGCTTTCGGGACCGTTCACCGTGCTCATGCGTCTACCGAAGGCGTGGCCCATCATCTCCCCGTCAGTGTGGCGGGATTTCTTGTGGCCAAAGAAATTGATTATTTCAGTAAAGTGCTGGATAACCCCGAACGGCCTCTCGTGGCCATCCTGGGCGGAGCAAAAGTATCGGACAAGATTACAGTCATTGAAAACCTGCTCAATTTCGTGGATACACTCCTCATCGGCGGTGGTATGGCCTACACTTTCCTGAAAGCGCAGGGCTATGAAATCGGCAAATCCATTCTGGACAAAGACGGTATTGAAGTCGCCCGAAAAGTATTGGCTCTGGCGCAAGAAAAAGGCGTGAAACTGCAACTGCCCGTGGATATTGTCGTGGGCGATGCTTTTTCCAATGATGCCAATACTCAGGTTGTCGCTGTTGATGCCATCCCCCCGGAGTGGGAAGGACTGGATATCGGTCCGGAAACAATCGCGCTTTTCTGCGATGTCATCCGTGAAGCCAGCACAGTCGTCTGGAATGGTCCCGTAGGCGTTTTTGAAATGCCCACCTTTGTGAAGGGTACCCGTGCCCTCGCTGATGCACTGGCGGAAAACAGCCAGGTGACAAGCATCATCGGCGGCGGTGATACAGCGGCGGCCGTCATTCAGTTCGGGCTCGCCGAGAAAATGTCCCACGTTTCCACGGGAGGCGGCGCTTCTCTGGAAATGCTGGAAGGGAAAGTGTTGCCGGGATTGGCGGCACTCACCGATAAACCCGTCACAGACTGAAATTCCGTTGCGACTCCTGTCAGAAATCGTAACTGACTTGCGAATCATGGTATAATTTGCATTCAGAAGAAACAGGCTCAGAGCCTGTGAATATAGTATGAGACCGTTGTATGCGGTCTGAAAGTAAGAATACCCGTCACTCGGCCGGGCGGTTCACCGTCGCCGTGCTTGGAGCGGGTGAATGTTCAATGAAAGGTGAAAAACAATGTCTCTTAAAAAAGAAGAAAAAGAAACACTCATTAAAGCGCATGGAAGCAACGACAGCGATACCGGTTCGGTAGAAGTGCAGGTGGCTATTTTTACAGAGCGGATCAACCAGCTCAATGATCATCTGCGTTCGCATCCCAAAGATCATGCCTGCCGTCGGGGTCTCCTTCGACTGGTCGGTAAACGCCGGAACCTGCTGACCTACGTTGCGAAAAAAGACGTGGAACGTTATCGTGCGCTCATTGCTAAATTAGGGCTGCGTAAGTAACTCCGGAGAGAGGGCTTATCTGGCCACGGCGAAGATAAAAACCGTGGGGGTCTCATGCGTCTCCTGCATGCCTCATAAACGGCGAAAATAAGAGCCGGTACAGTACAAGAAGCGACCTGGTCGCAAAAGGATGAAAAAAGATGTTAAAAACAGCATCAGTAGATGTGGGCACAGGAAAATTGACCTTTGAGACCGGGCGTGTCGCCAAGCAGGCCCATGGTGCAGTCATTTGCCGCAGTGGCGATACGATGGTGCTCTCAGCAGTAACCGTAGCGCCGGAAATTCGGGAAGGACAGGATTTCTTTCCCATGACCGTCGATTACCGCGAAAAATTTTATGCAGTGGGACAGATTCCCGGAAACTTTTTCCGCCGTGAGTCCCGCCCCTCGGAACGCGAAATTCTCGTGTGTCGTATGACGGACCGGCCCTTGCGCCCCCTCTTTCCCAAAAAGTTCCTCAATGAACTCATGGTCTGCCAGACAGTCATGTCGGCCGATAATATTCACAACCCAGACGTGCTTTCCATCAATGCGGCTTCCGCAGCACTGCACATCTCAAAAATTCCCCTTCAGGAACCTGTAGGCGCTGTCCGGGTGGGATATATTGATGGCGAGTTGGTCGCCAATCCTGTCATGGAAGATATGCCGAAGAGTACCCTCGATATTATCGTGGCCGGTACCCGTGATTCCATCTGCATGGTGGAAGGGCAGGCCCAGGAAGTGAGCGAGCTCGCCATGATGGATGCACTGGAATTCGCCCATGGCCATATCCGCAATATTATCGGAGCCATTGACGAGTTGCGTGAAGCCGCCGGCGTGGAAAAAATGGAAGTTTCCGATGACGAACCCTCAGCCGAGTTGGTCTCTGAAATTGAAGCCCTGGCAACCCGGAAGCTGGCCGATGCACTGGCCATCAAGGAAAAACAGCTGCGTCTGGACAGCATCGACAGCGTCAAAGCGGAAATGGAAGAGGCCCTTCTCGCCAAGTATGGTGAAGAGTGGATGGAAGAATCCGGTTCAGAAGCTTCTGAAATTTTCAACGACCTGAAAAAGCGTATCATGCGCGAATCCGTCATTGAAAACAATATTCGCATGGATGGTCGTCAGCTTGACGAAATCCGGAAGATCACCATTGATCTGGATATCCTGCCCCGTGCCCATGGAAGTGTCCTCTTCACTCGTGGAGAAACACAAGCCATTGTGGCGACCACCCTGGGTACCGGTCGTGATGAAATGCGTATGGACGAATTGACGGGTGACGAATTCCGACGCTTCTTCCTGCATTATAATTTCCCGGCCTGGTCCGTGGGCGAAGTACGCCGTATCACCGGTCCCGGACGTCGTGAAATTGGCCATGGCAAACTTGCCGAACGTGCTCTGGAACCCGTCCTTCCTTTCCTTCAGGAAAAAGACGAAGAAGCGCCCCCGGAAGAAAATGAAATTCGCTTTCCCTATACCGTCCGAATCGTTGCCGATATTACAGAGAGCAACGGCTCCAGCTCCATGGCGAGCGTATGCGGCGGTTCCCTCTCCATGATGGCCGCCGGTGTTCCCGTGACCAGTCCCGTGGCCGGTATTGCCATGGGCATGATCAAGGAAGGCGACGAAGTTCGGATCCTTTCTGATATCCTCGGTGACGAAGATCATCTGGGCGACATGGACTTCAAGGTCTGCGGAACAGCCAAAGGCATCACCGCCTTCCAGATGGACACCAAAGTCAAAGGCCTTTCCCGGGAAGTGATGGAACAGGCGCTGGAACAGGCCCGCGCAGGTCGTGCCCATATTCTGGATGTCATGGAAGAAGCAATCGCTGATCCCCGCGAAGAACTTTCACCCTATGCGCCCCGTATTTTCACCATCAATATTCATCCCGACAAGATCCGCGAAGTCATCGGACCCGGCGGAAAAGTCATCCGTCAGATTCAGGCCGAAACAGGCGCTGAAATCGAAATTGAAGATGATGGTACCGTGAATATCGCCGCAACCAATCAGGAAGATGCTGATGCGGCTATCGAATTCATCCGTGAAATCGTGGCCGAAGTGGAGGTGGGCAAGATTTACCGCGGACGTGTGACCCGAATCATGAACTTCGGCGCTTTCTGCTCTGTCATCGGCACCAAAGAAGGACTGGTTCACATCTCCGAACTTGCCGATTATCGTGTGCATAATGTCACCGATATCGTTGATGTGGGCGATGAGATTGATATCAAAGTCCTCGAAATCGATTCCATGGGCCGTGTGAACCTCTCCAAGATCGCCGCTGATCGTGAACTCGACCAGGTGCAGCCTGCGCCGGAAGGATACTTCGACAGGCAGCCGCCCCGTCAAGGCGGGGGTGACCGGCGTGACAACAGAGACAACCGCGGCGGACGTGGTGGCCGTGGCAATGATCGGCGTGACGGTGGACGACGGAGCGGACCGCCCCGGGGCCGTCGTGATGACCGTTCAGACCGTGATTGATTTGTAACTGAAAATTCATGTAAAGTTGCCGTTCCCCAACGGCAACTTTTTTTATAGGTATGGAAAAGAATGTTGAGACAAAACAATCTTGATGGTGATATCCGGGTGATCACATTGCCCAATGGATTCCGCATTGCCCTGGAGCATCTGCCTTATCTCCATTCGGCTACGCTCGGCGTCTGGATCAAAGCGGGATCAGCCGCCGAATCAGCCGACCAGTCCGGTTTGGCCCATTTCCTGGAACATTTGTTTTTCAAGGGCACCAAAAACCGTAATGTCCATGAGCTCATGGATGCCATTGAAAGCAAAGGCGGATATTTCAATGCCGGTACTTCCCAGGAATATACCACTTTTTATGTGCGCATGCTTGCGGAGCATGTGGAAGTGGGCGTGGAAGTCCTGGGCGATCTGCTTCTCAATTCCCTCTTCTGCGATCTCGAAAAAGAACGCAATGTGATCCTGGAAGAAATCGCTTCCATAGAAGATACGCCCGATGAGCTAGCCAGTGATCTGCTCTCCCAGTTTCACTGGCCCGATCATCCTCTGGGCCGTCCTGTCTCCGGTTATGCGGAAACGGTCTCAGCCATGAGCCGTGATGATCTGATGGCCTTTTATGACCACTGGTACAGAGCGGAGAATATGGTCTTCGCCATTGCCGGAAATTTCGATGTGGATCGTGTTCTCGCAAAAGTGGAGGAGACCTTCAGCGCGCTGCAGTCGGGGAACAATGCGAACAGCCTCCCGGTGCCCCGCTTCCAGGCGGGAGTGAAAACTGTGGAGCGACCCATTTCTCAGGTGCATATAGGTATTGCCACCACGGGACCTGCTCTCACCGATCAGGAACGTTATACAGGCAGCATGCTCTCAGGGATCCTGGGAGGCAGCAGTACCTCCAGACTCTTTGAGAAAATCCGGGAAGAGCAGGGCCTCGCCTACAATGTCTGTGCTTATATGAGCAGCTATCTTGCAGCGGGGATGATGGGTATTTATGAGGTTGTCGCGCCCCAGAACTGTGCCCGGGCACTGGAGCTGACTTTTCAGGAACTGAACGATATCCGTACACGCCCCGTCGGCGAAGAAGAACTGGAACGCTGCCGCGAGCAACTCAAAGGCTCCCTCCTCATGGCAATGGAAAGCACTCATTCCCGTATTTCGCGGGTGGCGAAAAACCTGCTTTTCAAAAATGAAATCACGCCCATGAAAGAACTGGTGGCGGGAATTGAGGCCGTAACCCCTGAGACGCTCCTCGACTTCGCCAATCGGCACATACAGAAAGAGTCCTGTGCTCTCCTTCTTCTGGGACCCAAAGGCGGCTATGCGCCGAAAGAAATACCCCTATGACTTCTTCACCCCTTAATGTTCCTTTACAGAAACTTCCTCATGGAGCCGACCTCCCCTTACCCGCCTATGCCACAGCCCACTCCAGTGGCGTTGATCTGCCTGCCGCTGTAACAGAGCCTGTTATCCTCCAGCCGGGCAAGCGCATGGCTGTACCCACAGGACTCGCATTGGCTATCCCGCCCGGCTACGAAGCACAGATAAGACCCCGCAGCGGATTGGCACTGCGTCATGGCTTGACCATCATCAATGCACCGGGAACCATTGATGCCGATTACCGTGGGGAAATAAAAGTGCTGCTGGCGAATCTGGGCGACGAGCCTTTCACCATTAACCGGGGCGATCGCATAGCACAGCTCATCATTGCTCCTGTCGTCCAGGCCCATTGGCAGGTGGTCGTGGATCTTCCGGAAACAGACCGTGGCACCGGCGGATTCGGACACACAGGTATCTGAATCTATTTGCTGCGTAAAAAAGTAGAGAGAAGCCTGCTACTTTTCCCGAAGTAGAATGCGATCTTCCTGCACCTCATAACCGAAGAGGGGGAGAGGCCATTGCCGGATGAGCAGGTTCAAAGCATCCCGCAAAGTCACATCGGTGAAGACAAAGGGATTCACGGGGATATCCGCCAGTTTACGATGACAGACAATCTCGATTCCTGCCTGTACTGTCAAGGGATGCAATGCATCTTTAAGCGGCATGACCTCCCCATCGAAGAGGAGTTCTCTCTGAGCGGGATTGACAGAAGGCAGCGCAAAGGTGACAATCCGTTTTTCCAACAGAGCCTGTTGTTCAGCGGAAAGAGCCCCTTCATTGAGCAACAGATCGGCGGGCTGCGCATTCTCCTTGGAATGAATGAAAATATAATCCGCCGTGGCTTCCAGGCTGAAAGCCTGAGGCGCGATACGTGCAGACTGGAGCAAAGCTTCTATGAGCGAACCCAGCGGCATTTCATCCAGCCGCAGCTCACCACAGGGTGACTCAGCAATGAAATTATCACAAACCACCGTGATATCCAGAAGATGACTGATCAACGCAAAGGCGATATACAGCTCTGTCTTCGCGCCCAGACTTATTTCCGCACGCAATTCCTGATAAGCGACTGGCAGCAGGGGAGTGACGGATAATTCTGTGAGAGAGCTGTATGCTTCCGGCGCAATGAGAAAATAACCCGGACACTGAAAAACCTCACATTCCAACTCGCCTGCATACGCTTCGACAACATCCTGATAGACCCGCCGCTGCCATTCCGCCTCTCCTACAGAACGCTCTTCCAGACCCGACATGAGCACGAAATTTCCCCCCGCCTTTTCACCCAACAAGCGCAATGCATCTCCAGCTGGCAATACCGGATGCGACATGGTCACCCTGGAGAAAGTCGAATGACCGGGCTTCCCCGCATTCTGAGAAGCCTTCTCGCCCTTCTCCTTCGGCATACTTGTAGAACAACTCGCTTGTATCAAAGTACACAGGACAAGAACCGTGACAAAAAAACACTGTCTGAAAATTTTGGTCATGCTGATAAAACCCGCTGCAGGAAAGAAAAAAGTTCTAGGTGAATTGGAATGTATTCGTATTATAGTATACCTCTTCACCTTGATAAGGTTCCTGCTTGGAATCCTATGGAAATATCAAATTCCAGAGTCTGTCAAGTTGTCAAGGTCCCAATTCTGGTGCCATTAGCAATGACAGAGTCATCAATGAAAATACACATGGTTTGCTGAGACAATATTTTCATAAAGGAAGGCTTTTTTGAAGCCAAAATTAGATCACAGCTTTGAATCCGCCATACACCGAGTTTGAGACTTGAAAGCCTTATACTATAGTGGCTATAGTACATTTATACATGAGTGTGTGTTTCCATTAAGAATTTTTAACAGAGGAGGGATGTCAATGAGTAATGAAGAGCACTCAAAAGAGCAATTACCGTCTATAGAGTGGTTTGCCTCAATCAAAGACTCGCGCGTGGGTCCGGTCGATATCACTGAGATTGAGCAAATGATGAAAGATGGTGCTGTAACCGCCGAAACACTCATCTGGCATGCTGGTATGACTGACTGGCAAGCAGCAGGCCAGATACCTGAATTAAAATCGCTTTGTGATCAACATTTACCTCAATCCAGTTCGTCACCACCGCCACCACCTCCGCCACCACCATCGTCACCACCCCCGCCTCCTCCTCCGAGTCCTTCTGTTTCTGGCAGTTTCGATAGCAGCAAGGAAACCTTGTCTCAGGTCTGGCAACAATCTGCAGCACTCCTCAACAAGGGGCAAAAGACTATTGCTACTCATATGGCGCCCAAGCACCGCGCTCTTCGGCATGAGTTTCACGGGATAACAGCCCAACAAACTGTTACATATATTATCCAATTTGCAAATTTAAATGGATATGTAATTCAGGATGTTCGGGAGTCAGAGGGCATGCTGACGCTTAAGAAGAATAGATTCTCTTTTCCTATTTCCTGCAGTGATACGGCCAATGGCGGAACCTTGGTTGAACTTACTCTCACAGGCATTCTTGGAAATGATCAGACAGCTCCCGCATGTTTTGAAGAACTTAAAAGTGCTGTTCTCAGCCTTCAGCATGGTGTTACTCTGAGCACAAGTGTGAAACAAGCTCCTGTAGAGTCATCATTTACGCAGGGTATGAACCAGGCAGTAGGTTGCTTCGTGGGCGTTCTCTTAATATGGTTTCTCCTCATGTTTTTTGGAGGGTTCCTGATATCGTTGTAAAGCTTTGAATTGTCAGGTCAAAGGAAAAACAAGGGGACATTTCTAAAAGTTACGGCAACAAGTACATGAGCGGTTTGCAAATCGTTACTGTCAAGCTTTATATTGCTATTGTATTAAATTAAAAAACACTTTCATAAACTTGAATGAAAGGGGAAGTTAATGAGTGAATCAGATCTTTCCAACGAACAGCCTGTGTTGAAAGAGTGGCACTTTATTACTGATAACAACCAAATGGGACCATTTTCTCTGGAAGAAGTTGAAGAATTGGCGACGCAAGAGAAAATCAACCGTACTTCTCTGGCTTGGCGAGACGGAATGGCTGAATGGCAGCCAATTGACCAGATTCAAGACCTGAAGCAAGTAATTGAGAAGTGTCTGCCTCCGCCCCTTCCTCCCGGTGCACTTACATCAGGATCCCGCCCCAATCTTCGTAAACGCCTCGGAGAATTCGGAACAAAAAAAGTAGCTCCCACACTGCAGAAATATGGTTCATCCATTAAAAAGACCCTGGGAGGAAGTGGCGACGAGGAAGATGAGCAGCGTTTATTGCGTACCCAGCAGTTTCAGAACCTGACGGTTTCCGATGCCATAAAGTACATAATTCAGTTTACTGATCTTAATGGATATATAATTCAAGAGGTTCGAGAATCTGAAGGTGAAATCACTATCACAAAAGGAAGATCAACATTTCCGATTACCTGCCGTGAGGAAGACGATAACCATATTACTATGGAAGTAACCATCCAAAGTTCTCTGCCAGGACATTTCCCCAAGGAACGCGCGCTCAACAAATGCTTTGACAGAATGAAAAGCACGATGTTGAGTCTTCAACACGGTGTATCCCCAACACAAAAAAAATAGCTGTGAAAAGCTTAAAAGGATAGCGATAATATTTAACAGACATAGCTAAAAGAGACTTTTCGCTTTTGGCGCTTAGAATTGGGAAGCTGTTGGCAATAGTGAATAGAAGTATTATGATGGTTTGGCGGAGGAGAAAATATGGAACAGAAACAATGTCCAGGTTGTGGTGAAAAGGTATCTTTTGAACTTCTGGAAAGTGGCTCTCATCGATGTCCGGAATGCAGTCATGAAATAACAGAGTTGCCTGCGCAGAAAGACAAACTGCCACCCATACCATCTGCAACTGGCGCAGCTCTTCCGCCCATACCTCCCTCGTCGACCAGGGACACGCCACCGCCGATTCCACCACAGTCCACTGGTGCAACACCGCCACCCATACCTCCTTCGTCGACCAGGGACTCGCCACCACCGATACCTCCTTCGTCGACCAGTGGCACGCCACCGCCGATTCCACCACAGTCCACTGGTGCGACACCGCCTCCCGCTCCCGAAGCTAAGCAAGATTTTTTCTCATCAGTTTATAGCGAACCCCTTGTTTGGCAAGATTTTTTCACACAAAAAACTTACCACATGGGCACAATCATTCTCGGCATAAGTGCCGTCCTGTTCTTGCTCATGATTGTTGGCCTGAGCACCTCTACTGAAAACAGGGGTGAAAGAAGCTATGCCCGAGAAAGCAGAAGTTCTTCTCGTTCTATGCCGACCCCATCTCTAAGAGTTCAAGCACCACAATTGTGGGATGACTACAGTTCGAATAGAATTGCCGCCGAACAAAGATATGAGGGCAAAACCATAGCTGTAAGTGGCTCCGTTTCCAAGGTCATGGGCTCAGGAAGAAGTGTTACTGTATTCTTGACAGGAAGAGATGCGCTTATCGGAGGTGGGATTATTGGATGTGATCTGGCTGCAAGCGAAAGCTCCAAAGCCGCCACTCTGGGAGACGGAGACTATATTGAAATAGTGGGTACCTGTAAGGGACACAGCTATTTTGGTTTTGTGGAAGGAGTTCAGATCACAAAAGGGATAATCAGCGATGGGAGTTCCTCCACCACAAGCGTCAGCGCCTCTGCTCCCAGCGTGATATCAGCGCGAGATGTCGTGGCGGCATTCAGGGAAAACGAAGTTGCTGCGGGCCAACGTTTTCTTCACCAGAAATTCACTGTCACGGGCGATGTGGTAAAAGCCGATAGGAATATGTGGGGTACCATAGAAGTCATTTTAAGTGCAGATGACCAGTTTGCTGATGTCTATTGTTATTTTGGTAAATCAGACGCCTCCGCAGTGGCAAAGTTGAGACAAGGTGAACGAGTTTCCATACGTGGCACTTGTACAAGTTTTGACACTGTATTTGTGGGAGTAGGTCAACTTGTTTTCAAAAACTGCACAATTTTATAAAATCAAAAGAAGTGAGTCCACAGTTAATTGAAAAGGGAAAAATGATGACAGAAGATCATGCGAGGAATAAGAAGTGGCATATTGTTATTGGCGGAGAGAAAATGGGCCCTTTTTCCATAAAACAAATTCAGGAGTTGTCCTCCCAGGGAAAAGTAACCTTTGTCTCAACAGTATGGCAAAAGGGGATGATGGGGTGGGTACCTATATGCCTGGTGCCAGAATTATCAGCAGCAGTGGCTGATGCTATAGAAGTTGATGCAGCTATCCCCTCGCCTCTAAAAAATGCGAACACCGTCATCTCCCCACAATTACCCCCAAGGAGTGCAGCACATGAAGATTATGAAACTGACATAGCAAATTTTTTTACCTTTAAAGGTATGATCACACCTATTGTCATTCAAGTTCTATTTGTGTTGGGAAGCATCGGGATTGTGTTTTATGGTTTCTACGTCATGTTGCTGGAAGCGCAGAATATTTGGAATCTGTTTTTTGGTTTCATGATTGCTATCTTGGGGGTGCCTGTCATGCGTGTTCTGTGTGAGTCTGGGGTGGTTTTGTTTCGAATTAATTCAACGCTGACAGAAATTAAAGAAGCGATTGAAAAATTGGCTTCTAAATAAAACCCATATGATGTGGAAGTCGCAGTAGAATAGTCAGAACTCAAGAAAGATTTGTAAGGATTAGTTACAAAGCTCTCCTGTCACAAGCCTTCAAATATGCACGTTTACGCCGGTCTCAATCCTGCAACTCGAATTGGAAGCCTTCGCCGGTGACGACATCTTCGCCGATGACAGGTACGTTACTGTCTTCAGGAAGGACGACTTTCATCTCGCTGGCGTCTGACATGGCCCCGGTTTTCTTGGACACACATTTATGATAATCTATATGTCAAAGGAGACCATATATGAGCAAAGAGTCAATGAAAGTGACCTCGGAGCAACAGCAGGCTCATAGTGCAAAAGAACCTACTGATCGCATGGATCAATGGAAGCGAAAACTGCTTGATTTAACACGTCGTAACAGACTGTTAAATTTTAAGGATACACTCCGCACTTTAAAGATAAGCTGTCCAGACCTTCCAAAATTATTCACTTCTTTAGAAAATGGAGAGCGATTCGAAGTCCTGGAGCGTTCCGAAAATATGTGTAAAGAAGTGGGAGATGAAAAAGCTCACTTCGCTGAAAAAGAAAACAACCATCTTGATAAGTTCATCAGTGTAGAGTTTAAGGCTAAACGGCTTCACAGTACATATGGTCTAACAGATACTAACAAAAAACTTCGTCAAATATTACGAACGTCACGGGAAAGCATGGAAGAAGGAGGGGCCAGTGCATTGTATTTGGCCCTTGGTTTCTTGGAGTGGTATGAGAACGAGAATAGCGACATAAGCAGTTTGGCACCAATTATTCTAGTGCCTATAGCCTTGGAGCGTGGCTCTATTAAGGATAAGTTCCGTATCCGTGGAGGTGAAGACGAACCACAAATCAATGTCACCCTACTTGAAAGGCTTTCGCAAGATTTTGCGCTAAGTGTCGACAATGGTCAGAATCAAAATGGTATAGATGTTGATGAAGTTTTTGCCTCATTTCGCAACGCGATAAAAGGTTTTGAGAGATGGAAAGTATTGGAGAAAGCATATATAGGTATTTTTTCATTTTCAAAATATCTAATGTGGCGAGATCTTGAAGAGCGTGAAAATGATCTCAGACAAAACAAGATAGTAAAGCACCTCATCGAAAATCCAATGGAAGCGTATCCAGACAATGGAGAGTTTCCAGACCAAGAAACGCTGGACGATACATATCATCCAAAGGATACATTTTGTCCACTCCCATATGATTCTTCACAACTGGCTGCGATTCATGCAGCTGCCGACGGAAAAAGTTTTGTGTTACATGGGCCGCCGGGGACAGGGAAATCACAAACTATTACAAACCTTATTGCTCATTGTTTAACAAAAGGGAAAAGCGTCCTTTTTGTATCAGAAAAAATGGCCGCCTTGAATGTGGTACAAAGAAGGCTTGCTAATTGCGGGCTTGCAGAGTTTTGCTTGGAGTTGCACTCAAACAAAGCCGTCAAACAAGCAGTTATTCAACAACTCGGTACTTCGCTGGAATATCAGGAAAATCATTCGGAGGTAGACTGGCCTGCTGAGGCAAATAAACTTGCTTCAGCAAGGGAAAAGTTAAATCTATATGTTCGTGCTCTCCACAAAAAACGTGAACTGAGTGAGAGTGTATTTCAAGTAAGATCACGGCTAATCGGTCTTAAACATATCACACATATTCAAATCCCTTTTAATCATGAAAAGCACAACAACAAAGATGTTTTTGAAAAAGCTAAAGATATTATTAAAGAGTTACAGGTAACTGGTGATGAGTGCGGGCTTCCACATGAAAGTCTTTGGAAAAACATCAAGCTGAAGAAATTATCTGCTTCCGACCAAAGACATATAGAAGACACACTGAAGTCACTCAGTAGTAGCGCCTCGCATCTCCTTGAAATTCTGGGAAATACAGCAAAATATCTTGAATTAGATCCTGGTAAATGGTCGATAAAAACCATTTTCTTCGTGAACAAGTTTGTCAGGTTTTTGTTGTCTGTACCGCAAGATCTTCCGCTGGAACTTCTTGGACCAGAAAATTGGGATGATACTGCAGATTTATTAAAAGCATGTATAAAACACGGAAAAGAACGAGACTCTGTGCATGACGCACTTTCTCAGATGTTTTCAGAGGATATTGTAAGTTGTCCAACTAAAAACTTGCTGGATACTCTGCAAAAAGCGGCAACTAAAAACTTTTTTGGCAAATGGCTGGCAGGAAAAAAAGTAAAAAAACATCTGAGGCCTTTTCTTCTCGACAAACAGCAACCGTTACCTGAAGATTTGGAAGAAACGCTCCTTCAAGTTGAGCAACTCAGAAAAGAGTCTGAACTAATTGAGGAGTCAAGTGAAAGAGCTGAATCTTTCATAAAAGATTTATGGAACAACGGTGAGGCTGATTGGGAGAAAATTTCAGAGGTTGTCACATGGAGTACTGCTTTTAGAAAACATGTGAATAACATGGCAGGAAAGGATTTGACTCGCTCTTCTCGATATCTTGCTGTCTGGTGTAAGCTGGTAGCAGGAGAAGAGTCTTTGCAGAGTGAGAACTCTGCAGTTTTTAAAACATTCACGGAATTTGCTGAACAATGTGACGCATTCAAGGCCGATCAAGACAAATTGCAAAAATTACTTCAATATCAGGTGTTAAAAGCGCAAGAAAATGAATTCAGAGAAAAATCCTTAACCGAGTATATTGATCTTCTGAACACTTGGCAGAAAAATATTGAATATCTACGTGACTGGAGTAAATGGCAGCATATCAGGCATGAAGCCGTATCCATAGGACTTGAGATGCTGGTTGATCATTTTGAGAACTTTAAAATTTCATCAGATCAACTTCTACCTGTTTTCGAGCGCAGCTTCTATCAATGGTGGCTGGAATATACATGTGAAAATGATTCTGCTTTATCAGCTTTTAATAGGCCAGTACATGAACGACAAATTGAAGAGTTTCGTGAGCTCGATGAGTATTTCTTTGAACTATCCAAAAGGGAAATCCGTGCAAGAATAGCTTCTCATCTTCCAAAACCAGGTGGACAGGTCAATAATGATTCTGAAGTGGGGATACTTAAGCGTGAAATGCAAAAGCAAAGGAGACATATGCCTATACGCAAGTTAATGAAAGAAATTCCTAACTTGCTTCCCCGACTGAAACCTTGCCTTCTAATGAGTCCTATTTCTATTGCTCAATATCTCGATCCGGCACACTCTTCTTTTGATATCGTTGTCTTTGACGAAGCCTCACAGATTACTACTTGGGATGCTGTTGGTGCTATTGCTCGTGGAAAAGAAGCTGTGATTGTAGGAGACCCAAAGCAATTACCACCCACCTCTTTTTTTTCCCGTGCAGCTGATGATGACGAAATAGATGAGGATACGATAGAAGATCTGGAAAGTATATTGGATGAATGCATTGCCAGTCGGCTTCCTGCAATGCATTTATCCTGGCACTATCGAAGTCGCCATGAAAATCTAATCGCATTCAGTAACTATGAGTATTATGAAAACAGACTGTTAACATTTCCATCCCGATATCAAGATCAAGGCGTCGACTTCAGACCTATCGATGGAGAATATGACATAGGCCGGTCTCGAACTAACCGTATAGAAGCAGAAGCCATAGTTCAAGAAATAGAAAGTCGAGTTCAAAATCCCAAATTAGCCCAAAAAACTATCGGAGTTGTTACCTTTAGTGTGGCACAACAAAGCTTGATCCTAGATTTGCTGGAAAAGAAAGCTGGCGAATCAGCAGCATTAGATCAAGTTTTGAACAGTGAATCTTTGGAGCCATTATTTGTTAAAAATCTGGAAAATGTACAAGGTGATGAACGAGATGTCATTTTGTTTTCTATTTGTTATGGGCCTGATAAGCAGGGGCGAGTCTCTCATAATTTTGGACCGATATCTAAAG
Organism: Candidatus Hydrogenedens sp.; assembly: GCA_012522755.1. Classification (GTDB taxonomy): domain Bacteria; phylum Hydrogenedentota; class Hydrogenedentia; order Hydrogenedentales; family CAITNO01; genus JAAYJV01. Next base: position 8,569 of record JAAYJV010000115.1, on the reverse strand, counting down.
AGGGTGGGTATCGTCGCTTAAATGTGGCTATTACACGAGCAAGGTCGCAGGTTATTGTTTTTTCAAGCCTGCGTGCAGATCAAATCAACTTGGCACGGGCTCGCTCTCGTGGTGCCTCGGACTTAAAGAAATTCTTGGACTTTGCGGAAAGAGGCCAAAAGGCACTGGATCAAAGCAATATTTTCAACGCTGATGCCGATTTTGATTCACCCTTTGAAAAACAGGTTTATGAAAAACTTAGAGATAAAGGTCACGAAGTTCATCTGCAAGTCGGCTGTTCAGGTTATAGGATTGACTTGGCTGTAGTTGATCCTGACTCTCCTGGTGCCTACCTGTTAGGAATCGAATGTGATGGAGCAAATTATCATCGTGCAAAAACAGCCAGAGATCGTGACCAATTACGCCAGGCCGTTCTTGAAAATCTTGGTTGGAAAATCCACAGAATTTGGTCTACTGATTGGTGGCACAACAAAGAAAAAGAGTTGAAAAGGCTTGAAGATGCTATTCAAGATGCCCAAACAAATGTTTCTACAGGATATAGCGAAACACCAACTCAAGAAGAGGTTAAAAGATCAGCTATAAAGGAAGTTGTAATTTCACCTCTTCCCACTACACAAATAGAGGCGCATGAAAACGAACTTCCTATCTACAAACCATTTATTCCAAACTTTGAGCCGCCTGATAGAGATTTTTACAGTGAAACTAATGATAGAGCAATTGAAGAGCTTTTAAATGAAGTGGTGTTACGAGAAGGACCTATCAGTATCAGATTGGCAACACGCCGCGTCTTAACTTGCTGGGATCAGAAAAACGTTACACAAAAAGCAGTGAAACGAATTAAAAAATTATTACAAATAAAAAGCATAGTAGTTTTTCTTTGGCCAGCTGCCCTTGATCCTGCTCAGTACACTGAATTCAGAATACCAGCTGATGCCGATGACAACACGAAAAGACAGCCTGATGAACTGCCTCCAGAAGAAATAGCCAACGCTGCTTATTATGTTTTGAACCAGCAAATCAGTGTGCCTGAAAGTAGCCTGATACAAGAAGTAGCTCGCTTATTTGGTTATAAGCGATGTGGTGACCGGGTGAAGACGTCTGTTTCTCAAGGAGTAGAATTGCTTTTAAAACAGCAACGAGCCCATGTACAGGAGGGCAATATTGTTCTTGGCAAAAAAGAAAGTACTTAACTGTCTTTACGCCTCTCTCAATCCTGCAGTTCGAACTGGAAGCCTTCGCCGGTGATGACATCTTCGCCGATGACAGGGACGTTGCCGTCTTCAGGGAGGACAACTTTCATTTCACTGGCGTCGATAATGTCTTTCTGGATATCGATGCCAGGCAGGACATAGATGAGTTCCATCCCGCCTTCGGTGAGTTTGAAGGCGCCGACCTGGGTGGCATAATAGACTTTCTTGCCGTGTTTCAAGGCTTCCTGGCCGTTGAAGGTGATTTCATCCACTTTGTCGACAAATTTGGGTTTGCCGGGGTCCAGGATGTTGACTTTTTTGTCTTTGATTTCGATGCGGGCACGGGCTCCCCAGGCCGTGCAGAAGAGGATGGATTTTGCGCAGCTCACAAGGTCAATGAAGCCGCCCGGTCCCACGTGGTTCAGCGGGCCTTCGCCTCGTTTGGAAACATTCACATTGCCCTGGCTGTCCGCTTCCAGAACGCCCAGTATCACCCAGTCCAGCCGTTTGTACATGCGTTCAAAGGCTTCCACGGAAGGGATGAGTTCATCGGGGTTGACGGCTGCACCGAAGAAGACACCGGGAGCCGCCACACCGCCGATAGCTCCGGCTTCGGTCATCATGTTGAGCTGTTTCATGACGCCGCTTTCATAAAGCAAGCGGGCCACTTCTTCCGGAAGTCCGATACCGATGTCGACAATGTCACCTTTCCGGGCGTTCTCAGCAAAAACTTTCGTGGCGAGTCTGGCAAGCACATCATCAATGGGCGAGCGTGTGGACATGACGCGCAGTGTCTTATTGACGAGGCGCACACGGGCGAGCCCTTCATCGGTGCTCATGGTACTGTGCGGGGTGAGGCAGTTCCAGTATTTTTTATGCTTGATCGTGGCGGCCTGTTCCGTTCCCGGCCAATAGACGACAGCGTCCACATATTCCGCCGGCAGATATTCGTCGTCATAGCCTTCTTCCACCATGCGCCCCACATTGACGAGGGTACGGCCTCCATTGTATTTGGCGGCCTTGGCGATGCTTTCGCTTTCACCGAGAACACTGGCTCCTTTGAAATAAATATTGCCTTTGGGATCGGCTGCGGGAGCGCTGAAAACGGCTGTATCAATGAGAGGCAGGGAGTATTTCAAGCGACCGTCTTCCGTCACTTCCACAAATTGTTCCGCACCGGGGGGCCATACATTTGTACCGTGGCCTGTACGTGGGTCCACATAGGTTCCCGTGCCTGTGTCGGTAATGAAATAATTGCGGCCTTCTCCCTGGGCTTTGAAGATCTGGGTGATCATGCCTATGAGGGAGCAGTGCAGTTCAATCTTATCCTCATGAGCGAGTTGCAGCTGTCCTTTGAAGGTTTCCGTATGCCCCGTGACCATGCGCGTGTTCAGGCCTTCAATGGCGAGCTCTTCCACCGTTCCCGGAACTTTTCCTCGTCCTCCCTGACCGCCCAGACAGAGGATGGTCAGATCCCGGGGCCGCCCCTCTTTGAGAAACATATCACGGATACCCCAGAGCAGGAGTGAGCAGCGCTGGTTGCCCGCCATGCCGGAAATGGCGATATTGGCTCCGTTGGGAATCAGCTTCACCGCTTCCCAGGCTGTCATGAATTTGGGATTGTCTTTTACGGGCGAAGGATAATGAAGATCCTTTTTGTTCCAAGTCCGAACCCAATTATACACGTGCGCACGAAGCGCCAAAGCCTGAAAGAAATTCATAATACTTCCCATTTTGAAAAGAAAAAAGAATTGAAAAAAACAAGTATATCAAATTACAGGAAATTAAAAGCTCAACCGAAATCGGGTGCTGTCTTTCGCATAAAACAACCGGTACCCCGATGAATACCACATATCTGTCGGTTATGATTCTTTTTCTCTATTCAAGTCCACTTCAAGGACAGTATTGTCTTGAACAGCCCTGCGATTAGATTAATTCCAAGTATGGGAAGAAGGTGCGTCTTTTTCTTGTTTTTCTATATTGTCACTCTCGTGAGCACCTTTGTACGAGCAATAACAGGCGGAGAAGAGCCATGAGCAAAAAACCTGAGAGCGGTCACAGACAATTTTCCAAAGCCATAACAGAGAGCAGCGAAAGAGCGCCCAGCCGGGCCATGTTGCGGGCTGTCGGTTTTTCCGACGAGGATTTCCAGAAAAGCCAGGTGGGTATCGCCTCCACCTGGAGCATGGTGACGCCCTGTAACATGCATATCGACGTTCTGGCCCGTGAGGCGGAAGCCGGAGTGAATGATGCCGGCGGCAAAGGAATCATTTTCGGGACCATCACCATTTCCGACGGGATTTCCATGGGGACGGAAGGGATGAAATACTCCCTCGTTTCCCGGGAAGTAATTGCTGATTCCATTGAAACAGTCGTGGGCTGTGAGCAGTTTGACGGGCTTATCGCCATTGGCGGCTGTGACAAAAACATGCCCGGCGCCGTCATGGCCATGATCCGGCTCAACCGGCCCTCCGTCTTCATTTACGGAGGCACCATCAAGCCCGGCTGTGTCAACGGCTGTGAGGCTGATATCGTCTCTGTTTTCGAAGCTGTGGGCCGTCACGCCCGTGGCGAAATCAGCGACGTCCAGCTGCTGGACATTGAAAAGAAATCCATTCCCGGGCCCGGCGCCTGTGGAGGCATGTATACCGCCAACACCATGGCCTGTGCCATTGAGACCCTGGGCCTGAGTCTGCCCAACAGTTCGGCCCAGGCGGCTGTTTCTGAGGACAAGCACGACGATTGCCGCCGAGCCGGTGCGGCTGTGATGGGCTGTATCAAATCCAATCTGCGGCCCAAAGATATTCTGACGAAAAAATCCTTTGAAAATGCCATCACCGTTGTCATGGCTCTGGGTGGTTCCACCAATGCCGTGCTTCACCTCCTGGCCATTGCCCACACAGCGGGAATCAAACTCAGCTTGGACGATTTCACGCGTATCGGCAAGCGAACCCCTGTTCTGGCCGATCTGAAGCCCAGCGGTCGACATGTCATGCAGACCCTCGTGGATATAGGCGGATTGAAGCCCCTGCTGAAGGAGCTCTTGGACGCCGGCTTGTTGCATGGCGACTGTATGACTGTCACTGGAAAGACTCTGGCCGAGAATCTCAAAGGCACGAAAGCCTATCCCAAAGGCCAGCAGGTGATTCAACCTCTCTCGGCGCCCATCAAGCCGGAAGGTCATTTGACGGTGCTCTATGGCAATCTTGCGGAAAAAGGAGCTGTCGCCAAAATCTCCGGTCACGAGGGCCTGAAATTCACAGGTCAGGCGAAAGTCTATGACAGTGAAGAAAAAGCCCTGGCCGCTATTCTGAAAGGTACCGTGAAAGCGGGACATGTGGTTGTGATCCGTTACGAAGGTCCCAAAGGAGGCCCGGGGATGCGCGAAATGCTTGCGCCCACCTCAGCGGTCATCGGCCGTGGTCTGGGCAAGGAGGTCGCCTTGATCACAGACGGACGCTTCTCCGGAGGCAGCCATGGTTTTGTTGTGGGCCATATCACTCCTGAAGCGCAGGAAGGCGGACTCATCGCTCTTGTTAAAAATGGCGACACCATCACCATCGACGCTGTGAAACGTTCCATAACTCTGGAAGTGGACGCTGCAGAAATTGACAAACGCCGGGCCGCCTGGAAAGCACCCAAGGCCCGCTATATTTCCGGTGTGTTGGCGAAATATGCAGCCCTCTGTTCTTCCGCTTCCGAAGGGGCCGTGACAGATAAAAATCTGCCCTTGTAGTCCGAGTTGTAGTCGTGTACAACAGGAGTCCATTATACATTTTTCAGCAGGGGAGTCATGCCTCCTGGGAACGCCAATTTCCACATTGGCAGACAGCGCGTTATGGCATCGATATTTTATAATCAATGATTCGGCAACAGGTCTTTTGCTCACTACAAATTAAATAAAAGCTGTGTACTCCGAGAATTTGTTTTTCCGTCAAATGCATACATGGGTCAAGGTCTTTTCCCGGGAGTCCTGCCAATGTGGAAATTGGCGTTCCCAGGTAAGTACCAGACGGCTTTATGCCTGTGTCGAGAAGATAGAATAACGCAAAGGCGGCATACAATACTGAAGAAAGATGGTTATTCTCCTTAAAGTCTCCCAATCTGGATAACCGTATTTTTTTGCGTTGTTATGGCTGAATACTTTGATAGGCGGGTCAGGTCGCAAAAAAACCGGCATGACGGAGGCGGGAGTATGTCGTGGGGCAAATAAGAGACTTGAAGGGATCAGTAGTTTCAGGGGAATCGGTCGGATCAGTCGGATCGGTCGGATGTGGGAGGGGTGTGCAGGCATGTCTAGGGATACAAAAGAGACTCCGGGAAGACACATAAGCCTCTTCCTCTCACTCCTTTCGCGTCCTTTTGCGCTTTTCGCGGTTAATTTTAAAAGTATCATTTGGTTGCGGCTGTGCTGCGCTGTGCTCTCTGTCTCTGTGGTGAAAAAAAGCCAAGACAATGCTTCCCTGTTTTTCTCGTCAAGAATTGTTTCATGTTAAAAGTACTGGTACAATGAACGAGTCTCAGCATATAAGCTTGCGACCTCAAAGAACTGCTGAGAACAGCATTCTTGCAATATAAGCCTGTAACCATGGAGGAACAATACGATGAAAAAACAAACAGCAGAACAGATCGGCGTGTGCAGCTGGTCACTTCAAGCCACGGGCCCCGAAGATCTCGCCGCAAAAGTCCGGGCACTGAATCTTAAAAAAGTGCAGCTCGGCCTTACTCCTCATCGCGGTGATGTGGGCGTGTGGGATAACGTTCAGGAAATTCTGGCGGCCTCAGGCATCACCATTGTTTCCGGCATGTACTCCACCGTAGGCGAAGATTACACCACTCCGCAGACCATCCAGGTCACGGGCGGTGTTGTTCCCGATGAACACTGGGAAGAAAACCAGGAGCTGGCGAAAGTGACGGCTGAACTGGCCGGACAGATGGGATTGACCTCCGCCAATGCCCACGCCGGATTCCTTCCCCATGATACCAGCGATCCCGCCTATGACAAGCTTTGTGGCCGTGTGGAAACACTGGCGAAAATCTTCAAAGAACACGGTGTCACTCTCATGATGGAAACGGGACAGGAAAGTGCCGAATCCCTGCTGGGCTTTTTGGCTGAAATGAAGAAGCGCGGCGTGGATAATGTGACTGTCAATTACGATCCCGCCAACATGATTCTTTACGATATGGACGAGCCCATTGAAGCGCTCCGCCGTCTCGTGCCCTATGTTCAGCAGGTCCATGTGAAAGACGCCCGCCGCACGAAAGTGAAAGGCGACTGGGGCGAAGAAGTGATCGTAGGCGAGGGCGAAGTGGACTGGGTTGCCTTTGTGCGCATCCTTGCTGAAGCTGATTTCGAAGGCGATTATGTCTTCGAACGGGAAGCCGGCGATGACCGTGTTGGCGACATCAACAAAGGCATTGCAAACCTCAAAAAAGCAATGGATGAAGTGAATCAATCCCTTTAATATCCAATGGGCCCCCAGTGGGTCGTAACCCTGCGACACAAGCAGACAAAGGAATTATCTGATGACTATCAGTCGCCGAAAATTTATGACGCAGCTCTCCGTGCTTGGCGCGGCACCCTTAATTCTTCCCTCAAGAATCTGGTCGGCCGAGCATAAACCCAACGACCGGATCAATATGGCCATTATCGGCGCCGGGAAACAGGGACGCCATCTCATGCAAGCCTTCCTCAATCACAAACGTGCCCGGGTCGTGGCTGTCTGTGATGTGGACAGAACACGCCGTGATGACATACAGCGCATAGCCAGCGAATTTTATGCATCCAGACCCCAGGCGGGCAGTGCCGATGTGGCGGCTTATAACGACTTTCGCGAGATTATCGACCGTTCCGATATCGATGCTGTTTGTGTCACCACGCCCGATCACTGGCACGCCTATATAGCCATTGCAGCCATGAAAGCCGGTAAAGACGTCTATTGCGAAAAGCCTCTGGCCCATAATATCCACGAAATCAAGGAGATGATGGCTGTCGTCAAGAAGACCGGCCGGGTCTTGCAGACCGGGTCCATGCAGCGATCCATGAGCGAATTCCGTGTCGCCTGCGAACTCGTGCGTAACGGTGCCATTGGCAAGATCAGCCGCGTTGAATGCAGTTTCGGCGGGCCGGCCGTACCTTGCGATCTTCCTGAAGAGAGCCTGGAACCCGGATTGGACTGGGATATGTGGCTGGGCCCGGCTCCCTTGCGGCCTTACAGCTCTGTGCTGAGCCCCCGGGGTATTCACACCCATTTCCCCGACTGGCGCGAATACCGGGAGTATGGCGGCGGCATGGTTACGGACTGGGGCGCCCATCATCTGGACATTGCCCAGTGGGGTCTCGGCATGGACAATAGCGGGCCTGTGGAAATCATTCCTCCCGATGAGGAAGATCCCCGGGTGGGCGGTGTCATGGTCTATGACAATGGTATCCGTGTGATTCACCAGAAAGGCTTTGGCGTCCATTTTTACGGCAGTGACGGCGAAGTGAAAGTGAATCGCGGGAAATTTGAGTTCTGGCTCGGCGGCGAGAAGATTGCCGGCTTCTCCGGAAAGGGAGATGAGGGCTCACTGGGTGCCGCAGTGTCTTTTGTGGAAAAAGAATATCTGGCCGATCCCAAAGTGAAACTCTATGTCTCCGCCGACCATGTGCGCAATTTCCTGGATTGTGTGGAATCGCGCGAGAAGCCCATCACCGATGTTGAAGTGGGCGGCCGCAGCGCCACCGTCTGTCACCTGCTGAACCAGGCCTATTACAACCGGGAAACTGTCAAATGGCAACCGAAGAAAATGCGCCTGGCTAGAGGCTGCGGCAAGGAAGAATGGGTCACCCGTGAATTCCGGGATCCCTGGAAAGTCTGAGCGCTTTTGAAGCGGTAATCCTTTGAGAAAAAATAGCTGCGGTGTGTGTACAGCATGCCGCAGTTTTTTTATTTGTGGGTATGACACCGATGTGGCGTGGACATCGAGGCATTGACGGGTTAAGCTTGAGATGTTGGCGTGTTTGTGGATTGTATGTCTTATGGTTAAGGTGCAGGGTCGGGCTGTGAGTATGTCTCTGGGTCTTTAATCGGACCGATCGGACGGATCAGACGGATCGGACATATCTGGGAGGGCTGAATGTAAGTCGCTCGATATTACCTAAACACTTTGAGATATTCTATCGCCTGGCATCATGCTTCCTGGGAACGCCAATTTCCACATTGGCACACAGCGTGTTATGACATTGACATTTTGTAAGCAGTGATGCGGCAACAGGTCTTTTGCTGACCAAGAATAAAATAAAAGCCTTTGTAAACTCTGAGTCTTTGTTCTCCCGTCAAATGCATACATAAGTCATGGTCTTTTCCCGGGTCTCCTGCCAATGTGGAAATTGGCGT
>JAAYJV010000199.1 GCA_012522755.1 Candidatus Hydrogenedens sp. | reverse complement strand
TCCGTGGAAGGGGACGAGAACTTCATCTGCGGCATGGGCGGTTTATGCTGCCACAACACCGACGCCGACGTGGACGGCGCCCACATAAGGACGCTGCTTTTGACCCTCTTCTACCGTTTCATGCCCCAGTTGATAGACAGGGGGCACCTTTACATCGCCCAGCCGCCCCTCTACAGGGTCCAAGCTGGCAAGGAGATCCACTACTGTTACAGCGAAAAGGACCTGAAGGCGCTGCGGGATCGCCTGAAGGGCCGTAAACTGAGCATACTTCGTTACAAGGGCCTGGGGGAAATGAACCCCGAGCAGCTATGGGAGACCACCATGGACCCCGCCACCCGTATATCCAAGAGAGTCGAGGTCGAGGACGCCGTCTCCGCCGAGGAGTACTTCAGCATCCTCATGGGCGATAAAGTGGAGCCCCGACGGGAGTTCATCGAGGCCCACGCCAAGGAAGTAAGGAACCTGGATGTGTAGGGCGAAGAACAAGGGCGTATAAATGGTTTTCCGATAACCTTCTCCAACAAAGCAACTAACGCGGTGAGGGACATGATATGAAGTTATTGTTCTTGGATGAATCGGGAGACGTTAATTTGAACAATGTGGACCACGATTATCCGGTTTTCGTTCTTGGCGGCGTTATCGTTGATGAATCTTATTATAATATGAAAATAATATCCGCCGTTCAAGAATTTAAGCAAAAAATGTTTGGAAGGACAGACCTGATTCTTCATACCTCCGATATTAATCGAAACCGCAATGGGTTCGAACAGCTCATTGGTGAATCCTTCCGCACAGAATTTTACAAGGAACTCAACCATTTAATGCGTTCCCTTGAATATGAGGTATTGGCTTGTGTCATTGACAAGAAAAAACATGTTGAAAAATATGGAGAAAACGCAAAAGACCCATACGAACTGTCTTTACATGTCCTTGCTGAACGGTTTTTCTTCTATTTAAACGAAACAAGATCTCATGGAAGAATCACCGCTGAAAAGCGGGATCAGCATCAGGACGGCCTGTTGATGGATGCTTGGGAAAACATTCTGTGTAAAAAAGGCACTTATTTTGTGTCCGGAGCGTACATCTTTTCTGTAATAGAAAAAGAATTAATACTGGTTGATAAGAAAGAAAACATCATCGGGCTCCAGTTAGCTGATCTTGTGGTTAACCCTATTGGCAGAAACGCGATCGGAAAGAAAACACACGAGGATTGGAAAATTATTAAGAGCAAATTCCGTAGGAATAAACGAACAGGTGACGTGCGGGGCTATGGATTAATCAAATTACCAAAAAACTAGGGATCGGAGTCCGCTACGCAGCCCCCAATCCCTAGTCTGCTACCACGTATTCAAGTCTATATGAATAATATAACGGATCCCCCAAGGAGTCAACTCTCGAACTCAAAACTGTCGCCGGACAGCGATAATGTCACCCCTTAAGGGGACAGGGAAAATGTCACCCCCCCTGGGTTTTGATAGAGAATGTATCCCATGAAGAACGAGGGTGACATCAGGTTGTCCATCAAGCAGGCGCG
>JAAYJV010000198.1 GCA_012522755.1 Candidatus Hydrogenedens sp. | reverse complement strand
TCAGCTGAAGACGCTCCAGGGCATCGCGCAAATCAGGATAATCTGCGCCGTCAACAGGATACATGCCGCAAAAGACCATCTGTCTGACGGGTTGATATCCGGGAAGTGGCTCGGACGCGGGATTATCCGCCAAAGTGATGGTGTCCCCGGGAGCGGTATCACGAACATTCTTGATGCTGGCGGTGATGTAGCCGACATCGCCAGCGTAAAGTGTTTCCCTGGGCTCCATGGCTGTAGGGCTGAAAGTTCCCAGTGACGTCACGGTAAACTGTTTTTGCGAATGCATCATCAGGATCTCATCGCCGCGTGAAACCTGTCCTTCGCGGATATTGACATGGGTAATCACGCCAAGGAAGGCATCGTAGAGCGAATCAAAGATCAAAGCTTGAAGCGGCTTGTTCTTATCACCTGTCGGAGCCGGAAGGTAATCTTTGACCGCCTCCAGGACCTGGTCGATGTTGGTGTCAGTTTTAGCCGAGATCAAAGGCGCGTGCGAAGCATCGAGACCGATCACTTCCTCAATTTCATGTCTGACCTCCTCCGGTCTGGCGGCAGGCAGGTCGATCTTATTGATCACCGGCAGGACCTCCAGTCCCGCGTCAATCGCCAAATAGGCATTGGCCAGCGTCTGCGCTTCAACTCCCTGGGAGGCGTCAACAATCAGGATGGCGCCGTCACAGGCTGAAAGTGACCGTGAGACCTCATAATTAAAGTCCACATGGCCGGGTGTATCAATCAGGTTATAGATATAGCGCTGGCCATCCTTTGCCTGATATTCCATGCGGACTGCCCGGGCCTTGATGGTAATGCCCCGTTCCCGTTCGATATCCATATCATCCAGGACCTGATCAAGTCTGGCGCGCGAAGAGAGCGCGCCGGTGTGCTCGATCAGGCGGTCAGCCAGAGTCGACTTGCCGTGGTCAATATGGGCAATGACGCAAAAGTTTCGAATATGATCTGATGGAATCGTTTGCATAGGTCCTCATCTTTGTTTAGTAATCAATCTTATTTGGGTCTGCCGATCCGCTCGAAGGGGAAAAGACGGAAAAACAGCTTGCCCTCGATTTCGCCCTGGGTTACAGGTCCGACATCGCGGCTGTCGCGGCTGTTCATCCGGTTATCACCCAAAAGATAATACTCCCTGTCGCCAAGCAACATATCCGCGTATTCATGAGCGTGCTCCGAAGTCATCACACCCTCTTCCAGGTAAGGTTCATCCAGCAACTGGCCGTCAATGTAGACGAAGCCGCCCCGGATGGTTATTTGCTCACCCGGCAGGCCGATGATCCGCTTGATGATCATGATTTCATCGTGATGGCCAGCGTCCCTGAATGAATCAGCGGTCACGATATCCCCCCGTCTCAGACCTGAAGGAAAAAGGCGGGAGACCTTTTCGACAAATACTTCGTCCTTATCTTCCAGGGTCGGTGACATGGACGAACCGATCACGGTGTTGCGCTGCAGAACGAACTGAGTGATCCCGTACACAAAAACGAAACAGATGGCAAGCGTGATCGCAAAACGGAGCAGACGCCTCCAAAAAAGGCCTCCGGCAGGTCTTCCCTGCTCACTGCCAGTGCCGACAGATCTATGCCTCTGCTCTGAAAACTGATCCATCTGTTCCCCAAAACCCCTGTTCATTAGCTTACTTGGGTTTGCATATCCGGTCAAATGGATAGAAGCGCAAAATCAGGCGCCACACGATGTCATCCTGTTCAAAGGGACCCAGATCCCGGCTGTCACGGCTGTTGGGCCTGTTATCTCCCAGCAGGTAGTACTGGCGTTCGCCCAGTTGCAGGTCGGCGTAAGCCAAGGTTCGCCCATCGGTCAGCGTCCAGTCGTCCAGATAAGGTTCATCCAGCCTCTGTCCATCGATCCGCACATAGCCTTCACTGATGGTTATCCG